>JAKLIR010000186.1 GCA_022709505.1 bacterium
CACACTACTTCGCAGGAAGGCGTTTCCGTCGTAACGGTTGAGTTCAGGATAGAGGCGAACCTCGACGTGGCCGCCTCAGACGTGCGGGACAAACTCGACACCGTGAAAAGCCAGTTACCGGACGATGCGGATGATCCCATCATCTACAAACTCGACCTCGGCGCTCAACCGGTCATGTACATCGGTCTTTCATCCAACAAGCGCTCGGTCGCCGAAGTGAAGAAGCTTGCGGACGATTATATCAAGGACAGGTTCGGGAGAGTTGACGGCGTGGCGGCGGTGTCGGTGACCGGCGGCGATACGCGTGAAATTCTCGTTCAGGTCGATCAGGACCGTCTGAAGGCCGAAGGATTCAACATCCTCGAAATCACGCAGGCCATCGCACAGGCGAATCTGAACATACCCGCCGGAAACATTAAAGAGGGCGCTCGCGAATTCAGCGTCAGGATCGTCGGCGAGTTCGTGAATCCCGACGAGATTCGGGACATGAAGATCAAGCACTCCGACACGAGGTTCCCCGGCGTTGTGGAGATGAAGGACCTCGCGAAAGTCATAGACACCGTAAAGGAACGCGACCAGTACACCCGTTTCAACGGCAATGACAGCGTCGGTATCGTGATTCAGAAACAAGCGGACGCGAACGTCATGAAAGTGGCGAACGGTTCTCGCGAGGTGGTGGAAAAGCTCAAGAAGGAACTTCCGCCGGACATAACGATAGATATAGCCAGAGACACGTCCACGTTCATTAAGGAATCGGTTCACGACGTTACGATGCATCTCATGGAAGGCGCGCTGCTCGCCACGCTCGTGGTTTTCCTGTTCCTGCACATTTTCCGCGCCACGTTCATAATCCTTCTCGCGATCCCGACGTGCCTCATGAGCACGTTCCTTTTCATTCGATTCTTCGGATTCACAATCAACGTCATGACGCTAATGGGACTCGCTCTGTCGGTAGGTATTCTCGTCGATGACTCGATCGTGGTGCTGGAGAACATATTCCGGCACCTTGTGATGGGAAAGCCTCCGAGGAAGGCGGCTCTCGACGGTCGAATGGAGATCGGAGGCGCCGCCGTCGCAATCACGCTCACGGACGTCGTCGTGTTCGTGCCGATCGCGTTCATGGGAGGCATAGTGGGGCAGTTCTTCCGCGATTTCGGAATAACGGTCGCCACGGTTACGCTGCTCTCTCTGTTCGTGGGATTCACGCTCACGCCCATGCTTGCGTCGCGCTGGATGAAGACGTCGGACGTTCTCGCCGCGGAAGGGATCGGCGAAAAGCGCAAGGGTTTCTGGGCGGCGTTCTTCCGGGGGTTTGACGCCGCATACAAATCCCTCGAGGAAACATATCGCGGAGTATTGAAATGGGCTTTGAAACATAGATGGCTCGTTATATTGGCGGGGAATGGAATCCTCATCCTGAGTTTACTCATTACCCCATTCCTCGGCTTCGAGTTCATGACCCAGTCCGACGAAGGCGCATTCGCGCTCACCGTGGAAATGCCCGTGGGAACGGCGGTGCATGAAACAAGCCGCATAACTACCATGATCGAGAAAAAACTTTTCGACAAGAAGAAATACCCCGAAGTTCAAACCATTTACACGAACGTCGGTTCGGTTGAAAGCATGATGGGCGCTTCGGACCAAGGCCCGCAATACGCGCAGGTCCAGATACAACTCGTCGAAAAGAGCGAACGCAAGAGATCCGTTTTCGAGATAGAGAAACAGCTTGCCGTGGACGTGGCGGACATTCCGGGCGCAACGATCCGCATGCAGTCGTCCCAGCATGGAAGCGGCATGGCCCCCGTTTACATCGAGCTTCAGGGCGCGGACACGGATACGCTCGTAAAGTACGCCGCCAAAGTGAAAAAAGTTGTTGATTCCACGAAGGGCACGCGCGATTCGGACATATCCCAGAAGACCGGGAAACCCGAGCTTCAGATATACGTTGACCGCTTGAAGGCCGCGCAGTACGGAGTAAGCATCGCCCAGATCGCGATGACGCTTCGAAACAGCGTCGAGGGTAACAGCGATTATAAATACAGGGAAAAAGGCGACGAGTACGACATCCGGATAAGGCTTCCCGAACAGGAACGCAAATCCAAGGAAGACATGGAAAACATGATGCTCGGCGGCGCGATGGGTAAGAACGTCCTTCTCAAGGATGTCGCCACAGTCGTTTACGATGTCGGCCCGACGAAGCTCGAAAGAAAGAACAGGCAGCGGCTCGTGAAGGTCACCGCATATCTCGAAACCGGCTATCAGCTCGGAAATATCTCCAATCAGATCAACGCCGAGTTGCAAAAAATGGACAGGCCGGCCGGAGTGACGGTTTACTTCGGCGGCGAGGCTGAAAACATGCGCGACTCCGCCGGCAATATGGGTTCCGCAATGCTCTTGGCCGTGCTTCTCGTTTACATGCTGATGAGCGCTCTGTTTGAATCTCTGCTCTATCCGTTTATCATCATGTTCTCCCTGCCTCAGGCGCTCGTCGGAGCTTTGTGGGCGCTGTTCCTCACGAACAAGACCTTGAGCATCATTTCAATGATCGGCATCATCATGCTCGTCGGCCTTGTCACCAAGAACGCCATCCTTCTGGTTGACTACACGAACACACTGAGAAAGCGTGGGAAAAAGAGAGATGAAGCCATCCTCGAAGCGGGACCGACTCGGTTGCGACCGATCATTATGACGACGATGACCGTCGTCCTCGGAAATCTGCCGATGGCGCTCGGCCTCGGCAGCGGCGCTGAAATGCGCTCGCCGATGTCGGTTGCGGTTATCGGCGGCCTTCTGCTTTCGCTCTTCCTAACTCTTCTCATTATTCCGTGCACTTACACTATCATGGACGACCTTGCCAAGAAGATTTCGGGGAAAAAGAAGGATGACGACACGTTTGACGGTTTTGTCATAGAAGATCAGGAATCTGATTCATAAGTAGAATAAAGATGCGATAAAAGAGCGCGGCTTTCGAGCCGCGCTTTTTTTTATGTCATGAATGCGGGTTTATGCAACTTGCACCCGGCCGCTCAAGGGGGCGAACTTGAAAAAGCGCCCCCTTGAGAATTCCCCTGCAAAACATTTCGCATCCACAAAACGAGATACTCGTTCCGGTGCTCTGCGCCGGAATGCATGGGATGACCGCTCCGCGGTCTCAAATTCATGCTACCGAAGCACGTGCGCTTGCCTTACGTTACAACACGGAGCATAGTGACGAGGGAAAATGCAGCATAAAAAAGCGGCATTGCTTACTCATGTCATCACCCTCACATCCTCCGTCATTCCGGTAACATTCTTTCATCATACCGGGCGGTTATGCTGCTTTTCTTCTCCTCCTTAGCGTACGTCATTCCGGTCGGAGAACCGGAATCCATGGGAGACAGGAGGTCAGGGGTGGGCTTTTCGGGATGGGTGGGGTAGAGCGATCGGCCGATTTTTTTGTAATCATCGTGGGGCGGAAAAAGTTTCGGCTGGATTCAAGAGGAACGGTTTCAAAAAAGGATTGAATGAAAATCAGTTTCCGCTTTTAGGAATCGAACAAAATTTGTTGAGATAATCGTCAACGCTCATCACATATTCCGATTGTTTCGGTGTGCTCGATATCATAAGCCTCCAATCGGTTTCAGCGGCTGTTTTAGCGTAATATGTGGCGAACTTCCCGGGGAATGGTTTCCGTTTGTCGCCGTTTTTCAGGTCGAGCGAATAATGGATATGAGGGAACATCGAGATTCCGCTGTCGCCTATGGCGCCGATGACCTGTCCGCGCTGGACCCGGTCTCCCGTTTTCACGAGAACACTCCCCTGCCGGAGGTGGTAGATGAGGCTGATTTCTCCGTTCTCATGTTCGATCAGCACGTAGTTCGCGCCTTTCATCTTGGTTGTGAGCGGCATGTGGTCCGGCTGCTCGTTCATCGTCGCGATCACTTTGCCCGCCGCGGGCGCATAGACGGGAAGACCCCATGCGTGATAGTTTTCATTCTTATGGGTCGCTCCTTTGCACATCACGCCGTCCAACATAAGCACGAAGTCCCACGCGTATTCGTCGTTTGAATCTTTGAAATGCGAAATCGCGCCTTTATTTCCTTGAATCACGAAGAAAGTTTCTTTGAACGGGAATCTGAGAACCGTCGCCTGACCGGTCACCTCCGGCGGCTCTACAACGGGCGCGAAATCAGTTGATGAGATGGGATATCCTTTTTGGAAAACGGACAGCAGTAGTTTAACATCCGAGACGCCGAGGTTGTCGAGAAATTCCTTCAGCATGGGATATTTGTTTTCGGCGGCCCATTTAACCATGCGCTGAAGCGCCTCTCGGGACTCCACGCGCATGAATCCTTCTTGAAATATTGCCTTTTCGAGTCGAGATGTGAATTTCTTCGATAAACCGTCGAGTTGAAGAAAATATTGCGTTTCGACAGTTCCAGCCGTGCGCACCGAAATCGCGGGCGCGGCCGTTGTGATAAGCACGACGATCGTTGCCGACAGTATCTTGTATATCCGCTTCATATAGTATCCGATACGGCGTGGTATGGTAATTATATCATACCGGTGGTGATCTTATGAAAATAAACTTCAATCACCATCGGAGTTTGTTTTTGGATGATCGGTTTTGAGAATCCTCGCCGCCGCGATTTCTTTTCCGCTGATGTTTGAGAGGAGCGCTTGCAGGTTATAATCGTAGTATGTTCGAAACTCCGGAAGAAGTTGTTGAGAAGTCGCTCGCGGTTCTCGCGAAGAAGGACGCCTACACGGCCGAGCATAGCAGACGGGTGGGGGAGCTGATGGAAGAGTTCGCCGTCGCCGTGGGGTTGCCCAAGTCGCAGGCGCGCCAGATGAGGGTGTCGGGAATACTGCACGACGCCGGGAAACTCGATCTGCCGGATAAACTTCTCGGGAAGATTGCTCGGGGCGAGTCGCTCGGCGGCGACGATAAGGTCGCCGTGAAACGACACGTCGAGCCCGGCAGATTGCTCGAAGCGGTCGGCGAGTTGCCCACGGCGGTCATTCAAGCCATAAGGCATCACCACGAGCGGTGGGATGGGAGCGGTTATCCGGATGGACTTGCGGGCGGCGATATTCCTCCCGCCGCGAGGATGCTCGCAATATGCGATCTGTTCGATGCCGTGACGCGGGACAGACCCGTGCGGCCCGGCATGAAACCGCGTAAAGCAGCCCGGTTTCTTCGCGATAATGCGGGCAAGGAACTCGATCCGAAACTTGTGGAGATATTCATTAATAAGTGTGTTTTCAAAGAAGGGAAAAGTTCGGCGAAATCGAAATTCAAAACCATGGTCAGCCATCTGCACGGGTATTTCAGAGGGAAACGGAAACACTGAAGCCGATGGAAGCATGTCGCCCGAGCGGTCGGCGGAATATGGATTCACCCCGGAATTATCCCGGATTCGTCAATAGTACGCCGAATCCAATCGGCGGATACGGAATTATTTAGAATACAGATAAAGAACGCCTTCATAGTGCGGCACGGCTTCGCTCGTGAACCGTTTCTCGTGTGCGACTTTAAAACCGGCGCGGCGCAATTCGTCCTCGGCTTCGCCTTTCATCCCGCTCGACGGTGTTGCGCCTCTGGGCATGAGCAACCAAATTCTCTCGTGAGAAGTGAAGCCGTCGATCCGGGCTCGCACGGCGTCCGGCCCCGCTTTTTCGCCCCATTTGTTTCGGATCATGTCGTGGTCGCGCGGCACGCCGTGCGTTTTCAGTTTGCCGTTTGAAAAGTAATCCGCAACGCACATATAGTAGGGCGGCGCGACGAGCACAGCGTCTCCGGGCTTCAGCCCTTCCCGGATTTCGGTGATTATCAGCCTGAACTCATCGGGTTTCAGCATGTCCCCGTAATAAATGCGAAGGCTGAAAACAGCGCCGGCAAGCATTATCGCCGCGACCATCCATCGCGCAGGTGAATTCTTTATCGAAGATATTCCGATCCCGAGGAACAGGATCCACGCCGGAGCGAAGCAGACCGCGTGTTTAGGTGTGAAGAGCCAGCCTTTCCAAATATGCCCGACCAGCACCGCGAGCAGGCAGAACACCTGAAGAGCTGCGAGGTGGAACGCCGCGCGGCGGCTTTTAGAGCCGTTTTTTTCGCCGAAAAGCACGCCGGCGGCGGCGGCAACCGCGCCGATGACCGCGCTGAACAACACTATCCTGCTCGCTATGTCGTCGCCATGGAAATCGAAGTGAAACCCGGCCGTGTACGAAATGACGGGGTCGATCATGTTGAGAATTTCTCTTCCAGCGAAAAGAGACTTGACGACGTCTCCGGCGCCGGCCGATCTTCCGGTCCAGATCATTTCCTGCCCGAACATCTTTGGAATCCACGGGACGACGAGAGCGAAAACGGCGACCTGCACCGCTATCCATAAAACGATATTTTTTCGTCTGATGAGGAAATATATATTTTGAAACGCCGCTATCAGGATGTTGTAGAAATAAGAATAGAATCCGAGAATGGATGAGGCGGCAAGAAGAACCGCATTCGATTTCCGCGCACGCGGCGAGTCCTGAAGTTCAAACCCCGCCCACACCGAAATCGTGGCGAACAGTATGGCGAAATCCTCGTATCGGGGCCGCACCGCGGACTGAATGAAAAAGGGCGAGACCGCCATCAAGACGCCGGTGATCACGGCCGCGCTTTCGCCCGCCCAGCGTCTCGCGATGGA
>JAKLIR010000187.1 GCA_022709505.1 bacterium
ATGGATAAAAACAGGCGCCACATCTGCATGTGGTTTCTCTTTTATTTCGGTATTTTTTTCCTTATTATTCTTATCTTCAATAATCTGTATCTGTTTTTCATTCAGTTTGTGATGCGTATTTTGACTTCTAATACAACCGCTCGTTACAAAAGCCATTAATGCAATTGCAACAACTTTCTTCTTTTTCCATGATATAGGAATCCATTCGTTAAGTAATTCTGGTTTTTCAATATAAAGCTGTCTGTCAGGATATTTTGGTTTTGTATATTCTTTTATTGATTTGACTTCCATCTGGACACCCATTTAATTGTTTTGCTTAATATCTATTATTGATCTTATCTTACCACATTCTCCCCTTTGTCAACAACTGACCTCACCGCCACGAGAATCTCACACGCTCTTATACAAACACTTGTCACAATACCTGAATGTCGTGGGAGTTTTGTGTATCCAGTTTGTATCCAGAAGCGATATAGCCGCAAACCCTCAATCAGCAAGACTTAGTGTCGTATTTTAAAGAATTTATCAAGAAATCATCACTTTTTATCTTCTTGAATCATCTTCGAATAAATGACTGTCATTGAAATGAGAGAGAAAGCGATTAACATTCCAGAAAAACCTCTACCTCTATCAATTTTATATTTTATGTATTCTTCTTTTGTTATGGTTCTTAAAATTATTTTATCATTACACAAAATTTGTTTTTTACTATCTGTTGCGCTTGGGGCTACATTTGTAAAAGTATATAACCTGCAAATCCAAGCGTACATACAAACTATCAAACAAATATATTTCATCCATGAAGGCGCATTTTTCATACCGAAGTCCCAAATACCTTCGGATTTAGAGTTCTTGTTCAGGTCATTTATAACAAGGATGACATAGGCGAAAAGAAAAATAATAATTGGAAATATGAATAATGGCAGCACTTTTAATAAAGTTTTTGATACATTATCAATCCAGATAAATGTGAACAAATGAAAACAAACTGACAAAGACGTAGCAATAATCGATATTTTAAAAAGTATGCGTGGATTTGCATTCAACATCCATGTATCTTCTTGAATCTTCATATTTTTAAAATCTTACCACATACGCTCCATTGTTAACAACAATTCTAAAATACGCTTCTTCATGAACTAAAATGTTTCATTTGTTATCTTATTTAAAAATATGAACGCCACGAAAGATGAGCCTATACTACCGGTTATCAAAAATAAAGGCACAATGGAATCTAATTGTTCTGCAAGGACTCCTCCACCTAAACTATCAAATATCGGCACAGTATAATATTGAAAATCATCAGCCTTTTCGAAAAACTGATCTTATGATGGAGCATCGGCTTGCTGAACTGAGAGAGACTGGGGCAGGTCTTGCGTTTTGCATCACCTATAATGCCGGCTGATTTCGGATGCGTAACGAACGCCGAGAAGATGGCTGTTCTCCGCGAGCCATGAAGAAATCTTCGTTGTGCAGACAGGCGTTTCGCGAGAGACGAGAAGTCCGGCGGTGAGGCCTTTCACTTCGTCGCGTGTCAGCATCACATCGCCGACGAGCTTGCCGAGCAGGTTTGCCAAAAACAGCGCAAGTTCAGGGTGCATGGGGACGACCGCGGACCGGCTTCCGACCGCTTTGCGAATGAGAGACACGAGCTCCATGAAGGTGAACGATTCCGGGCCGACTGCGTCCATGACGACGTTTTCTTCATCAGCGCCCGCGCGCACCGCGAGATCAGCCAAATCGTCCACGAACACCGGCTGAATTCCATAAGCTCCGTCGCCGATCATCCCGAACATCGGGAAACGCCGCAGCAGCCATGCGATGTTATTTATAAGAATATCCTCTTTCCCGAAAAGAACCGTCGGCCTGAGAATCGCGTACGACATACCTGACTCGACAAGCTCCTTTTCGAGAATCGCTTTTCCCTTGAAGTAGGGAAGCGAAGACTCCAATGACGGATTTGTTATACTAACGTGAACGAACCGGCGCACCCCGGCCGCCGCAGCGGCGCGAATGAGCTTCTTCGTGTTCTCCACGGCGAGATCGTAAGTCCTATCTCCGTGATTGAATCTCACCCAATAGGTGTTGTATGCGACGGACACGCCGCTGAAACATTTCACCATGCGGTCGAAATCATCGAAACAATAAGGAAATACTTCGATGTCCCGGCCGTCTTCGGGGCCCGGTCTCTTGCCGGTCATCGTCCTGATGCGTACGCTTCGATCCGCAAGTCGTCGAGCAATATACCTGCCGGAGTAGCTGAAAGCGCCCGTTACGAGTTGAATATCCGCCATAACCATTCATTCCTTTCAGAATATTTTGAAACTTATGCTTAAAAAAAATCAGTCACGCATCTTTACCATGTTCGACAGCAACGAGAGCGCCGCTTTCGCATCCTCATCGCTTTTCAAAAATGCTTCCGCCAGCGAATTCATCGTCTCGAGCATCTCGTTCATCTGACTGAATCGTGCTTTCACTTTCGGGTCCGATCCGTCGTCCTTAGATTCGGCGAGCACCTTTCTCACCGAATCGACAGCCGGGTCCAGCTCCCTCCTCTTCCTCTCGCGGACGATTCTTATAAACATCGTCCAGACGTCATCTTCAGACAAATAAAAATCCCGTCTGTCACCCGTTTCTCGCGCCTTTTTGATCACGCCCCAGTTACGCAATTCCTTTAGGCACATGCTGGCGTTCCCGCGGCTTATTTTAAGTTCTTCGGAGATATCGTCCAACCCGAGAGGCTTCTCTGAAACCATCAGCAAAGCATGAACTCTCGCCACCGAAGTGTTTATGCCCCACAGGGAACCCATAGCCCCCCAAGTTTCGATGAATTTTTGTTTTACCTTTTCGTTCATAGCCATCAATACTTTCAGAATATATTGAATATAACGAATTGAAATGGCTTTGTCAACATATCTTTTTCCGGCATTTTAGCCATGAAAAGAAATCTGGAAAAGGGATGAAGCCGCAAGGTGCGGTTGATTTTTGAACAAGAACATTCTTTGGCTATGGGTGTGAGCTGCGGACGGGGGCGGAGACCCGTCCCTACAAAAAACGTTAATACGCAATGGATCAAAGAGCGGGCGAGACGCCCGCGCTCCCAGATAAAAGCGTTACGACGCGAAGCATCGTAACGAGGAAAACTCCAATACGAAGATCCGGAATCCAACTTTTTCCGGAATAATGTGAGAGCAATTCCGGAGCTCTCCCGGAATTGCGACGGTGAAAAGTTTAGGAGGGATTTTAAGGGAACCCTTCTCAAAGGGTTCCCTTAAATTGCGGTGTCTTATTTCGGGCGCGGGCGATGCTCCGCCGGAATCGTGGCGCGGATGTTTTGGAAGAGAGTGTGAGGGAAAACTTTTTCAAAAGTTTTCCCTTGCGCCGCTGCTCGGATAAAATAGATGCGAAGCCCGGCGGCGGGGAAAGAGGCGGCGGGGGCGATGCGAACGAAGCCCCGGCCGTTCGCAGGCCGCGGGCGTAATAAACATCCGGAGGGGCGAGAATGAACTTATTGCTCGGAATAGACATCGGGACGACCGGGGTTAAATCCATTCTGATAGACGAAAAAGGCAAGGTGCGGCATACGGCGCGGGAAGAGTATCCGCTGAGTTCGCCTCGGCCGGGCTGGGCGGAGCAGGACCCGGAACTATGGTGGAAGGCGACCGCGAAATCGATCCGGCGCTTGATCGACGGCGGCGCGCCGGCGTCCAAGATCGCGGCGCTGAGTTTTTCCGGCCAGATGCACGGGCTCGTGCCGATGGGCGCGGACGACAAACCGCTTCGGCCCGCAATCCTATGGTGCGACCAGCGCACATTCCGCGAATGCGAACAGATCGAGCAAAAGCTCGGCGCCCGCCTGATAAAGATCGCCTCCAACCCGGCGCTCGCCGGCTTCACCGCTCCGAAAATTTTATGGATGAAAAAGAACGAGCCGGCGTTGTATAAAAAAATGGAATATTTTCTGTTGCCGAAAGACTACGTGAGATTGAAGCTCACGGGAGAACGTGGGACAGACATCTCTGATGCGTCGGGCACGATTCTCGTGGACGTAGCGTCCGGGGGATGGTCGGAGGAGCTTTTCTCAGATCTCGGAATCCGGCGGAGCGCGGCGGTGCGGATATTCGGCTCCGGTCAATTGTGCGGGGAGATCACGCGCGAGGCGGCGCGCGCGACCGGTCTGAGACAAGGCACGCCCGTCGCCGCGGGCGGAGCGGACAACACTTGCGCCGCGGTCGGCACGGGCATCGTGCGCGCGGGGCTCGTCTCCTCCAGCATCGGCTCCTCGGGCGTTATCTTCGCCCACACGGACGCGCTGAAGGTCGATCCCCAATGCCGCGTTCATTCGTTCAATCATTCCGCGCCCGGGAAGTTCTATCTCATGGGCGTCATGCTCTCCGCGGGCCTCTCGTTCAAATGGTTCCGCGACACGTTCGGCGAAGCGGAAAAAGCGTTCGAAAAAGCAAAGGGGCGGGACGCCTACGACCAGCTTGCGAAGCTTGCTTCGGGCGCGCCGGCCGGCTGCGAGGGACTTGTCTTTTTGCCCTATCTGAACGGTGAGCGAACCCCGCACAAGGACCCGTTCGCGCGCGGCGTTCTGTTCGGCATTTCGACGCGGCACACCAGAGCGCACGCGGTGCGCGCGGTCATGGAAGGTATCGTTTTCGGACTGAAGGATTCGCTGGACATCATCGAGTCGCTCGGCACGCGAGTGAAACAGGTGCGGGTGACGGGCGGCGGCGGGAAGAACGCGTTCTGGCGGCAGATGCAGGCGGACGTTTTCGGCAAGCCGGTGGTGACGATGGAGAACGACGAAGGCCCGGCGTTCGGCGCCGCGCTGCTCGCGGGGGTCGGCGCGGGAGTGTTCCCGTCGGTGGAGACCGCCGCCGCGAAAACCGTGCGGCTCGCTTCATCAGTCGAGCCGCGCCGCGAGATGACCGCCGTCTATAAAAAGAATCACGCGCTCTTCAAGTCGCTCTACCCCGCGCTGAAAGACAGCTTCAAAAAAGGATTCGTAGAATGACGAATCAGGGTTCGAGGAGGCCGGGACGATGAAAAAAATGACTTCGAGGGAAAGAGTGCTCGCGGCGGCGCGTAAAATGCCTGTTGACCGCACGCCGCTGATGCTGTGGCTCGAACCGCATACAACCCTTAAAATAGCGCGCGGCGTCAGACCGCCGAAAAAGATGCACAACCGCATGATCTTCGACGCCCTCTCATGGCTCGGCGAAAACCTTCCCACGGAGGAACTCCGCAACGCCGCCCCCCTGCTCTCCGCCGTGCTTCAGGCCGACTACCTGCTCGAACTCGGCGCGGACATCGTGGATTTTCACTGGGGCTTCTACCCCCTTTGGTTCCGGCGCGCCGGCTTCCGGGACGGCCGGTTCTTCCTCGTCGATACTTACGGCGTCGAACGAGGCATGGGCGGCCTCTATATAGAAGCGACTAAGTGCCCGTGCGCCACAAAAGAGCAACTCGACGCCTACCGCTTCCCGGACATGTCACACCCGATCCACTACGAACACATCCGCGCATACCGGAAACTGCACCCCGACACGGCGATCGCCGTATGGTGCCCCGGCGTTCAGGATTGGTCCATCGGTTGGCACGGGATGGAAAACCTCTATCTCGGCACCATCGACTACCCGGAGGTGATCGAGCGCTTCTTCAAACGGCTCGCGGAACATACGCTCCAGATCATCCGCGGCGCTCTACGCGCAGGAGCGGACATCATAGCCATCGGCGACGACTACGGCACGCAGCAGAGCATGCTCATGTCAAAACCCTCTTGGGAACGCTTCACTTATCCCTGCCTGAAAATGCAGTGCGAGGAGATCCACCGTCTCGGCGGCGTATCGTTCCTGCACTCGTGCGGCTGCATCTCCCCGCTTCTCGACAAGATCGCCGAGGCGGGCGTGGATATGCTGCACCCTTTCCAGCCTCTGCCCGGCAACGACCTCGACAAGGCGGTCGCGGAGTTCGGAGACCGCTTCTGCTTCGTCACCGGCATAGACGTCCAAAAACTGCCTTCGATGTCCCCGGCCGAACTGCGGGAATCGATGCTCGCCATCTCCGCCTCGGCGGCGTGCGGCGGCGGCTTCATGCTCTGCACGACTAACTACCTTCAGGAAGACGCCCCCGAGGAAAACCTCCGCGTAATGTTCGACACCATCGACGAGATAGTGAAACCCGGCAGTTAAACGAAGCTGTTCGCCGCTGTGAACATCGCATCGGATTCGGCGCGCCTCAGGCGGCCTAAGGGGAACCTTTTGAAAAAGGTTCCCCTTAGGAAACCCTTCCCAAACTTTTCACTTCCGCAATGCCGCCGAAACTACGCGACATTGCTTACTTAGGTTATCACATCAAATCCTCCATCGTTCCGGGGTCTTGTTGTTTCGCCATATCACCATAGCGTC
Organism: bacterium; assembly: GCA_022709505.1. Lineage (GTDB taxonomy): Bacteria > UBP15 > UBA6099 > UBA6099 > UBA6099 > JAKLIR01. The sequence continues at coordinate 6,414 of JAKLIR010000187.1, forward strand.
CGCCATTCCGGTATCGCAGCGGCTTATCTTATCACCTTAGTGTACGTCGTTCCGGACACTCTCTTTTCGTCATCTCCGGGGTGGGCTTGCAGCTTCTCTTCATCACCTTAGCGTCCGTCATCCCGGGCTGAGACCCGGGATCCAGCGGGGATGTCAGGGGTGGTGTTCTCGGGGCGGCCGGGCGCGAGCCGCCGGGTACGGAGACCCGGCGCTACATAAAACGTAACACATATACAGGCCGCGGG
>JAKLIR010000188.1 GCA_022709505.1 bacterium
ATATCCGGAAATCTACCGCGACTACGCGTACGTTCTCGAAAGCTCAGGAAAGAATCCGGCGAAAACCGCCGAACTGCTTGTGAAATATCTGAAAGCATCGCCGGATGCGCCGGACCGGCTGAAAGCGGAATTCACGATCGCCAGAATGAAAAGCAAAATAGGAAAATAACCGGCGCTTCCGCCGAGTCGGATCCATTGCTATTCTCGATTGATTTAATGAACGCTTAATTCATCCCACTTCAATCACGCTGTTATGCGAGCCGAAAGGACCTACCGAGGTCTTGTCGTGGGCCGGATCGGTCCACCAGTCATGATCGACGAGGAATTTGTACTCGTATGTTCCGGGTTCGATCATCAGGATGGCCTTCCATATTCCCTTGGCGTCCTTTTTCATGGGATTCTTTTCGGGTTTCCAATCATTGAAATCTCCGACGACGGAGACGTGTTTTGCATGCGGGGCGTCGAGAGAGAAAGCAGTCCGCTTTTTCGTGTTTGCTTGTTTTTTCGTGGCGGCCGGTTTAACGGCCGACGCGCGTTTCTTTACCGAGGATGCCTTTTTCACTACTTTTTTTGTCGCCATGTTTATCACCCATTCCTCGTATTGAACGCATTTTTAGCTCGGATTTTTCTGGTGAAAAATCCGGGAAATCGTAAAAAGGGCGATCTACTGTGTTGCATCATCTACTCGAACTCGGTCACATACTAAACAGTATGCTCCCTCGTTCTCGCTCGATGCGCCTTGTATCTCATCTCTTTTTCCGATTTCAACCCACATTTGTGAAAAATGTGGATTAGGGATCGCGGCAATCACCGGAACCCTCAAAAACATATTTTATAGCTTGCAGGGGGTTTCGTCGAGAGCGCTTAATATTTTTACGGATTTTGGGGAAACGGAATTGACGCTGTTTATCAACCCGAATCCATATTCAAGGTTGTTTTTCGAGCAGCCGCACGCCGCCTCTCTGTTTCTTCAGCAGAAAAGACGGGAAATCACGGTAGCAGAAAAGGTTTTCGATTTCGGGGATGGTCGCGCGGCGTGATTTGCCCGTGGAGGTTCTTTGGCGAAGCATGGCGAACATGAATTTCGCGAGTGGAACGTGCGGCAGCCTGTTTTTACCCCGAAGCCGGGCGACGATGAAAAATAACAGGATCGCGGAGTGGACCGCAGAAATAGAGATGGCGTGTTTGAGCAGAAGAGCACCGGGCATGTTTTTCAGGAGCACGCCGGTCAGGTGAATGTAAACCTCCTCCGTGCCGAGTTTGCTGGATTTGCCGGACGAACTGGCCGAGTACCTGTGTCGTACGCGCGCGGAAGGGACGTAAACGCAGGGGTGTGAGGCGAGCACGGCGCGAAAGTTCACGTCGGTGTCTTCGTAATAGGCGAAGAAATTTTCATCGAAGAGGCCGATCTCATCGAAGAGGCTTTTTCTGTAGAGGGCTGCTGAGGCGCATGGGCCGAAAACGAAAGCAGGGCTGTCGAAACGGCCGTCGTCGGGTTCGCCGTGGCCCCGGTTGAAAACCATTCCCCAAGGGGCGTACTGATCTCCGGCGGAATCGATGGTCGAGGGGTCGTCGTGGAATACCACTTTCGAAGCGCATGAGCCCGCCTCGGGGAATGAGTCCATGGCGCGTAGAAGCTCAGAGATCCATTCGGGGTCGGGGACGGCGTCGTTGTTGAGCAGCGCGACGAAAGGGGCGCCGGCGGCTTTTATGCCGCGATTCACCGCGCGGCTGAAACCTTCGTTCGAGGGTAGCGGTATCAGGTTGACCCACGGGTAATTCGAGCCGATGAACTCCGAAGAGCCGTCGGAGGATCCGTTGTCGACAACGATAACGGCGGGTCTGCCTTGGGATTGGGCGGCGAGAGCATCGAGACATTCACCGATAAACTTTCGGCCGTTCCAATTGGGGATGACCACGGTAACTCTTTCTGAAGCTGTCATGAGCGGTCACCGCCGTATGTTTGTCATGTCTGTTTTCTCTGGATAGGTTTTTGAACTCCGGTGATGAGTTCCGTCAATTGATCGCGGTCCATGGCCTTAGCGTACGCTTCTTCCTTGTTCACGATGTTTTTCTTCACGAGGTCCGCGAGGTATTGTTCGAGGGAAATCATGCCGATGTTCTTTCCGGTTTGGATCGCCGCAGGGATCTGGTGTGTTTTGCCGTCTCGAATGATGTTGCGCATGGCGTTGGTGGGGACGAGTATCTCGAAAGCCGCCACCCGGCCCTTGCCGGCGGCTCTCGGGACGAGCGTCTGCGAGATTATACCTTCGAGATTGCTCGACATCTGCATCCTGATCTGCTGCTGCTGTTCCGGGGGGAAGACGTCTATGATGCGGTCAACGGTCTGGGCCGCGCCTGTGGTGTGCAGCGTGGCGAGTACGAGGTGCCCGGTTTCGGCGGTTGTGATCGCGGTGGAGATCGTTTCGAGGTCGCGCATTTCGCCGATCAGCACGACATCTGGGTCCTGCCGTAGCGCGCTTTTAAGGGCGGCGGAGAATGATTCGGTGTCTGTTCCAACCTGTCTCTGGTTCACAAGGCTCTTCTTGTTTTTATGGACGAATTCAATCGGGTCCTCGATCGTAATTATGTGCTCTTCGCGGGAGGCGTTGACGTAGTCAACCATCGATGCGAGGGTTGTGGATTTTCCGCTGCCGGTCGGGCCGGTGACGAGTATCAGGCCGCGCGGGCGGTCGCAGAAGGAAACGACCACCGGTGGCAGGTTCAGTTCCTCGATGGAGCGTATTCGGGTCGGGATCACCCGGAGCACGGCGGCCCTTGTCCCGCGCTGGTGGAACACGTTCACGCGGAATCTGGCGCGGTCCTCGTATTCGTAAGCGAAGTCCGTTTCCCAGTCTTTCTGGAACTGAGACATGTGGGTCTCGTCGATCATGCTCGAGATCAGCTCGTCAACGTTCTGAGGAGTGAGCCTCGGGAGCTGGGACATGAAATTGATCTTGCCGTCTATGCGGAGCATCGGGTGGTTGCCGACTTTTATGTGAAGGTCGGAAGCGTCGTGTTTCAGCATTACGTCGAGAAGTTCGGTTATGTGCATTGCTGATGTCCTCAGTGGCCTATGAGTCTTTTGAAGTCAACCGGGTTCTGGCACTTCGTGAGCGCGTCATCGAGCTTTATAAGTCGTTTAAGGAAAAGTTCCGCGAGGTGCTGGTCGAGGGAGTGCATGCCCTGTTCTTTTCCGGCTTGGATAATCTGATGGATCATGAACACCTTGTTTTCGCGGATGAGGCTTGCGATGGCGGAGTTGATGACCATGATCTCGTGGGCGACCACGCGACCTTTGCCGCTCGCGCTCGGGACGAGCGTTTGAGAGATAACGCTTTGGAGAACGACGGATAGCTGCATGCGGATCTGCTGCTGCTGGTGGGGCGGGAAAACGTCGATGATTCGGTTTATCGTGGGCACCGCCCCTGTGGTGTGTAGGGTTGCGAACACGAGATGCCCGGTCTCGGCGGTGGTGATTGCCATCGAGATCGTTTCGAGAGTGCGCAGCTCGCCGACGAGGATGACGTCGGGGTCCTCGCGGAGGGCGGACCTAAGCGCGCGGTCGAACGACTTCGTGTCCTGCCCGACTTCGCGCTGGCAGACCGTGCAGTTCTTGTCCCTGTGCAGGAATTCTATCGGGTCTTCGATCGTGAGGATGTGTTCGCGGCGCGATTGGTTGATGTGGTCGATCATGGCGGCGAGAGTTGTGGATTTTCCGCTGCCGGTCGGGCCGGTGACGAGTATCAGTCCTTTCGGCCTGTTGGCGAGCTGCTCTATCGCGGGGGGCATGTTCAGCTCTTTGATCGTCAGGATTTTCAAAGGGATCACTCGGAAAACCGCGCCCGTGAAATCGCTTTGCCTGAACACGTTCACGCGGAACCTTGAAACTCCCGGCAGGCTGTATGACAAGTCGCACTCGTTAGTCTCGTCGTATTCTTTCCGTTGACGCTCGTTCATCACCGAGAAGGCCATCTGTTCCACGAGTTCGGAGGGCGCTTGCATTTTCGGGTCAACCGGTTTCAGCTTGCCGTCCACTCTCATGTAAACCGGGCCGAGGGCTTTCAGGTGGAGATCCGAGCCGCCTCTTTCAACCATGTGCCTCAGGTAGGCGTTCAGTCTTTCTTTCGGCGGCATGTTCTGCTCAATCGGCGGTAGTTCGCTCATGTTGTGTCTTTCCCGTCTTCATTTTCACCGGGGCCGGCGAGCGCCGGGTCCGGAAATTTTATAGTGTATCACTTCAGGCGGCGGATATTCTTTTCACCGCGTCTTCAGCCTTCACGGGCCGTCTGAACCGGTCCTTGTCGAGCTTCTCGAATTCGGCTTTGTCCCAGAGGCGGCATGTGTCCGCGGAAATCTCTCCGGCCGCGAAAAGTCTTCCGTTCTCGTTTCTTCCGAATTCAAGGTAGAAATCCGCGAGTACGAGGCCCTTCGTTTCCAAGAATTTTTTCAAAATATTGTTCGTCGAGATCATCATGTTGAAGATTTCGCGCGCATCGCCTTCGGTTATTTCCGTCAATACATTATGGCGAAACGGCCCGGAGACGGCCGCTTCGGTGTCGAGGTTGTATTCCACGAGGACCACCGGCAGCGTTTCTCCTTCCGCGAGTCCGAGTCTCGCGGGCAGCGTTCCGGCGGACAGGTTTCTGCAGATGACCGTCAGAGGGAAATAGCGCAGCTTTGAAACCCTGATGGATGTTACGCCTTCTTCAGCCGTGAAATGGGTCTGGATGCCGTTGTTTTCGAGAACCCCGAACAGCAGGGCGGAGAGTTTCGCGTTCGCGGCGGCTGCTCCGGGGGCGGAAGGAGACTTCTCGGAATCGTAGATAAAGTCCCCGTCGAGAAATTCGTATATCATGCTTTTCGAATCTCCGGCGTCGCTCAACTTCCGCGGGCCTTTTTTAAATACGGCTTTCGGCGCCATTACCCCGCCACCTCACTTTTTTCCGAGCACGTTTTTATATATCTCCGCGACATTCCGGAGGTAGTAGCCTGAATCGAAACAGTCGTCCAGTTCGGCTTTTTTCAGTAACTTGGACGCTTCCGCGTCTTTCTCGATCGTCGTCCTGAAGTCCGTCTTCTCCGCCCACACGCGCATTGCGCATCTCTGCACGATGGCGTAGGCGTCTTCGCGGGTCACTCCCTTCCCGACGAGAGCGAGCAGAACGCGCTGCGAAAAAATCAGGCCGCGGGTTTTGTTCAGGTTCTCAAGCATCGCATCGGGATACACAAGAAGCAGATTTAACATCTTGTTCAAACGGACGAGCATGTAGTGGAGAAGAATGAAGCTGTCTGGGATTATCACCCGCTCGACGGAAGAGTGGGTGATGTCGCGTTCGTGCCAGAGGGATATGTTTTCGAGTGCGGCGGCGGCGTTCCCGCGCAGCACGCGCGCGAGACCGGCGAGCCGTTCCGCGGTTATCGGATTTCTCTTGTGAGGCATCGCGGACGAACCCTTCTGCCCCTTCGCGAAATATTCCTCCACCTCGCGGACGTCCGTTCTCTGAAGGCCGCGTATCTCGGTCGCGATCTTTTCCACGCAGCCTCCTATTATCGCGATCGTTGTTAAAAGCTCCGCGTGCCGGTCTCTCTGGATCACCTGTGTCGAAATCGGCGCCGGCTTCAGCTTCAGCCTCTTGCAGGTTTCCTTCTCTATTGCGGGGGGTATGTTGGAATAAGTGCCCACCGCGCCCGATATCTTTCCGACGGAAACGATATCCCGCGCGAGTTTCATTCTCTCGATGTTCCGCTCGTTGTCCGCATACCAGAGAAGCATCTTCAGTCCGAAGGTCATCGGCTCCGCGTGTATTCCATGCGTGCGGCCCACCATGACCGTTTTCTTGTGTTCCACGGCTCTACGGTGCAGGACTTTCGAAAGCTCTTTCAGCTCTCCGAGGATCACGTCGCACGACTCTTTCATCTGCAGTGCAAGCGCGGTGTCGAGCACGTCAGAAGATGTCATTCCCCTATGTATGAAGCGCGAATCCGGCCCCACGTTTTCCGCAACGTTCGTCAGAAACGCGATCACGTCGTGGTCCGTCACCTTTTCAATTTCGCCTATCCGGCGCACGTTGAAAGCCGCTTTTTTCTTGATGTTAGAGAGAGCCTTCGCGGGAATTTCGCCCTTTGAGCTCCACGCTTCGCACGCCGCGATCTCAACATCGAGCCATCGCCTGTATTTGTTTTCCTCCGACCATATCGAGCCCATCGGCTCGAGCGTGTACCGTTCTATCATGACACCGTATCTCCCGTTATTTATCGAAGTAGGCCTTGTGCCCCTTTGCGCGCAGCCGTTTTGATTTCTTGATCACGTTTTCCGCCTGAGCGGTTCTGAACGCGGCGTATTTTTTTCTCAGCGTCGCGTCTGACAGCGAAAGCATCTGAACCGCGAGGAGCGCGGCGTTTTTCGAACCGCCGACCGCCATTGAAGCGACCGGCACGCCGGCCGGCATCTGGGCGATCGACAGCAGCGAATCGAGTCCGAGCAGCTTGGAGCCCATCGGCACTCCGATCACAGGTAGTTGGGTGAGCGCCGCTATGACGCCCGGCAGATGCGCCGCCCCGCCGGCCGCCGCGATCACGATCTTTCCCCCGCCGCCTTCGAAATCGCTCACTATCTTTTTAAGATAGTCGTGCGTCCTGTGCGCCGAAGCCACC
>JAKLIR010000189.1 GCA_022709505.1 bacterium
TGAATGTAATTTATGTACAGCTTTTCGTTATAAGGCCAGCACTTAAGTTCTTCGTTCGTATAGTCCGGGGGCATCTTGCTCGTCGTCGGGTTGCACATATCTGTGCCAGTCACTCCGTTGGGGTCGCCCGAAAAACCTCCGCTTCTCGCCCCGGTGAGAGTCCTGATCTCATCGAGCTTCTGCCCGTGCGACAACGAAGGCCGCTCCGTGTCGTAGAAATAATAGGGGAAGCACAGCGACTCCGGCTTTTTCGCCCGTTGAAAAAGCACGTCCTGTATGCCTGATTCAGCCACATACAGAGCCTGCTGGCTCATAACGTTCGCATTGATGCTCCTCGCCTCGTTGGAAACCATTAATGAGAAGGACGCGCCCATCATTCCAAGTATCGCTATGGACATAATGGCGAGAAGCAAGGCCACGCCTTCCTCTTTCTTAAACAAGGGTTTCTTTTTTAGTCGGGCTAACATGCTTTCCCCCTTAAATATAACTTAAGTTCTCAATTCACCGCCGGAGGGCACCACGGCGCATCATAACCGTACTTCGCCTGACAACAATCCACTCTGTCACCGGTTGGGTCGGTAGAATCGTTCTTGATATTTAATCCGAGAGATCTCATGAATATGTTTCTCGGTGAAACGGCGGTCTGATAGGTATTGATAACATCATTGTAATAACTCGGATTAATGGCCGGGCCGTTCGCGGGGAGTTTCCGCGAATATTGCACTGAAATTTTAACCATCCATACACATGCCGCGGTATTCCTATAATTTGGCGGTGACGCCGTGTTCCCGGCGTTGTCTATCGACGATGAAGAGCAGTTGTAAGCCCCATTAGTTCCCGAAGGCCGGCAATACTGAATCGTGAGATTTCTAACGTCCGAATACATGTCGTTCAAGCGATGATAGTTTGTTGAACAATTGGAATTCGGCCCGGTGGAGTTCGCCCCCGAACCTACTCCGCCTCTGATAAATCCCGTTCTGTAGGAATCCTGATACGGATCGCCGCCCGTGGGTCCCACGAACTGATAACAAGCTTCATCGTATTCCGTATCATCGCTGCCGGAGAACGCGTCAAGGTTCTGGCCTATACGGGTGAATGTGATGGTTGTCCCGTTCGACCCGTTGCGGATGTGTTCCAGCCCCATCTTGGAGCCGGCGCCTCTAACGTCTTCAGCCATTGTGTTCACAACCTGCTCCACACTTCCCTGCGCGAGATTCTGACTGGTCCCGCTTATCATCAGCGACACCGTCTGGAATGTTATCTCTATCGTCGCGAAGATCACCATCATCATGATAACCATTACAATAAGAAGCTCGGCCAGCGAGAGCCCGGCGTTCGAACCAAGGGCGCGTAATGGTTTCTTATTAAACACTTTGCCTCTTTTCATCGTCAGAAATTACAGTCCTTCAGCGTTCCGGGTATCGACCCCGTGCCGCATCCGGAGGGATTCTGCGGCGCGGTGCAATAAGGGTTACTCTTGTTTTCTTCCCGTTTTTTGTAATAATCAATCTTTCTTTGGCCGCCGAGCGACAGACCGTTGTACGTTATCCTCGCTTTTACGAAGTAATAGCAATATGTTTCAGAGACAAGCGTCACCGGGTCGGTTTTCGTGTAGGAGTAGCAACCCGGGCAAACCCCGTAAGCCAGCTTGACTTTCTTTCCCATCGTGTCGGCCGGGTCGGACAGGTTCTTGCAGGAAGTGTCGCCGGAATTGATGAAATTATTAAGCGACGCAACTCCGGTGCCGGATGAGAAATCACCGTAAATGGGAGTTTGCGGCGACAACGCGTAAATAACATCCGGAGGAAGAGTTTCAAGGTACTCGATCACCATTCGCGCACAGTTCGCGGCGGCTCTCTGGATTCTTATGTTTTGTAGCTGCACCATACCGAATGATATCATCGAAGCTACACTTAGAATTGCAAATGTAAGGATCGTCACGGCAACGAGTATTTCGATCAACGTCATACCCGCTCTTCGTGACTTTCCCCTCATCAACCTTTTTTTCAAAAGCAGTCTCATAAAATCATCCTATCGAGGGAACCACAACCCGGCGATCCATGCACCGTACCAGTTGATTATGGCTTCCCCTTTCACCATCGCTATCATTCCGCCGGCCGCGAGCATCGGACCGAATGGAATTTGATCTTTTATCTTCTTACCTTTCACCGCGATCAGGGCAAACGACACGAGCCCCCCGATTAGAAACCCGATGAAAAGGCCCGCCAGCAAAAGCTCCGTTCCGAGAAAAGCCCCCATCATCGCGGCAAGTTTGACATCTCCCCCTCCCATGGCCTCCTTTTTCAGCAGGAACGTCCCCATGATCGCTATCGCCCAGAACCCGAAAAAACCTATCCCTGCCGCTAAAGCATGGTCTTTCAAGACACCCCATCCCTGAATCCCCGCTATCAGCAACCCCGCCAACCCAAGCGGGATCACCACCTGATCGGGAATTATCCAGTGGTCGATATCCACGAAAAACACCACTATCAGCCCCGAGAAAAAGAGTATCGAATTCGCAAGGTTCAGTGGGCTTTCGGCCGTTGCGGCCGACCAGAAAAACGCAAGCCCGGTAACTGCTTCAACCACCGGATACCTCGGCGAAATCCTGAAACCGCATTCCGAACATCTGCCTTTTAGGGCCAGATAACTGAATATCGGTATCAGTTCAAGCGCTTTTAGCCTTTTTCCGCAGGATGGACAGTGCGAACCCGGCCATACAAGCGATTCACCCCTTGGAAGTCGGTATATGCACACATTCAGAAAACTGCCGATCACAAGGCCGATAACGCCGATGTAACCGATCTGCATGCTATTCAATTTTTACGCCTTTCCCCCTCTTGTATTGACTCTTATATCTTTTAAATAAGGCTTTTTCTTCTCCTTTTATATCGGTTGCTCATCCAGCGCGCCGTTGGAAAGTATTAATTTCACACCTCCCGTCGCGCCCCCAGAATATCTTATTGTAAACTCAAGAGTATAAGTATATTTTGTAGATGTGTACGTCACCACGTCATCGCATGAAGTTCTTCCGGAAAAATCCACATTTGATCCAAGCGCTGTTCTGATGTCATCGAATGTCGATATTGTCCCGTCTGGCGGATAGCTTGAGTTCTCTTCCGCATAAAGCTCCATGCCTTTTTTTATCGATTCTACTGTCATTTTACATGCGGCTATTCGCGCCTTATCTCTCGCACTCATATAACTCATTACTGATGCAGATGCCAAAATACCAATTATAGCAATCACTATCATCAATTCGATCAAAGTAAATCCGGAATTTGATGATTTATGCAATTTTCCGCTGATTTTTTCTATGTTTTGTGGTTTGAATGAGAGGTGGAGAGGTTTTCCCCAAACATGCGAAAATCTCGATGCTAAAGATCGAGTTTTCTCGGTAAAAGCCTTATTGCCCATGACCAATACCCTTACAGCGACAAAAGATTTAAACCCGGGGAGAAAAACTTCTCCCCGGGTGAATGTCTCTTTTGGTCATTTTACGGACAAGTCATTGCATACGTTGCGTTGCAACTCGCATACGACTGGGGTTCAAACCCCTTCGGACTCACGCATATCGGACAGCTAAACCTGTCCAATGCGTTGCCCTTAACGTCGTAGTCGAACCCGGACGCCAGAACGTCAACCACAACATTGTTGCAGTTCTTTCCAAGTCTGGCCATGACATCGCAGTTAGCAGCCGTACCTGTCGGGTCCGTGCATCCGGGAATCATGTACATGCCAAGCGCGTTCTCTTTACCGGCTTTCGTCATAATATCGTAATTGCCGTTGTCAGAGATATACATTTCCATGGCTGTTTTGACCCCCGAAAGCGATTGCAGGCATCTTGTATAGTTCGACTTGTCTCTTGCTTTCAAGAAGTTAGGTATCGCGACCGCGGCCAGAATACCGATAATCGCAATGACTATCATAAGTTCAATCAGTGTGAAGCCGGCGACCGATACCGTAGTTTTCCTCATGGGCCTTGTTGTCTTCAATATTCACCCCCTTCCTTTGTCATTTATGATGAAAGTATTTGCTTGGAGAAAAATAATAATTAGTATGATAAATTATAATTACATCGGTCAGATCTCGCTCCAAGCCGGCAAGACCTTACATCTCTCTTATACCCTAATATCCGCAATTTAGCAACATAATTTGTAAAATTTAAAAATAATTATATTAAATAGCATTAATAAGTTGGAACATAGGCATGAACATGGCCAAAACTATGAATCCGACCATTCCGCCCATGAAAACCATGAGCAAAGGTTCCAGCAGAGATGTCAGGGAGTCCAGTGTGTTTTCAACTTCCATGTCGTAGAAATCAGAAATCTTTTTCAGCATGGAGTCCAGACTACCGGTTTCCTCGCCGACGGCGATCATTTGGGTGACCATAGGCGGAAATATCCCGGAAGCTTCCATTGGCACCGAAATGCTTTCGCCTTCCCTGATGCTCTCGCGGACCGATTCAATTGATTTTTCCACAACCTTATTGCCCGCCGCTTTGCCCGTGACTTCAAGAGCCTGCATAACGGGAACACCGCTGCTCAGCAGAGTTCCAAGCGTTCTGCTGAACCTCGAAACTGTCACTTTCTTGTTCAACATGCCGAAAACCGGCAGCCGGAGAAGAACTTGATCCCATTGATATCTGCCTCGCGGCGTGCTTGTGTAGTATTTAAACAGGAATCCGGCGCCGCCGACCCCGATAATGAAGAGGTACCAGAATTTCCGCATTGCATTGCTGAGTTTTATCAGGAACATCGTCATGGGCGGCATCTTCACGGCAAGCCCTTCAAAGACCGTCGCGAATGTCGGCAATACGAAAACGAGAAGGAATATAACGATGACTATCGCGAACACGAAAACGATCGCCGGGTAAGTCATCGAGGATTTTACCTTTTGCCTGAGTTCCTGATCTTTTTCAAGAAATTCCGCAACCCGGTTCAGTGTTTCGTCGAGTACGCCGCCGACTTCTCCGGCGAGTGTAAGGTTGATGTACAGGTCGGAAAAAGTCTGAGGATGCTGGGCGAGCGCATCCGCGAGTGCGGAGCCTCCTTCGACCTTTATCCTCACGTCGTGAACCACTTCTTTAAGCTTCCGGTCGTCCGATTGTTTTTCGAGAATGTCGAGCGCCCTGACGAGAGAAAGTCCGGCGCTGACCATTGTCGAAAACTGCCGGCTGAAAATTACGAGGCTTTTTGCTTTCACCTTCTGGAAAGCCGCGACGAACTCTTTCAGGTCGAACGTCTTAGCCTTGAGTGTGATCGACGTTACTATGAAGTTCTTTTCGCGAAGCCTGTTGCGTACTACCTGTTCGTTCTCAGCGTCAATCGTGCCGGTGACCATCTGCCCTTTCGGGTCACGCGCCTTATAAACAAATGCCGGCATGTTTACCTCTCTTCTTTATTTCGGTTTTCGCCGTAGGCGTCATCCGTGTATGAGCTTCTTCAAATCTTCCGGATTGAATGATCTGTTTATTGCATCCTGATAGGTGATCATCCCGGCGGTGTAGAGGTCCTTGAGCGCCATGTCCATGGTCTGCATTCCAACGTTCGAACCTGTTTGAATCATTGCGTTGATTTGATGTGTTTTGTTCTCTCGAATCAGGTTTCGAACACCGGGGGTGGCGACGAGGATTTCCACTGCCGGCACCCGGCCCGTGCCGCCGGCGCGCTGTAAAAGCTGCTGGGTGAACACCGCTTCGAGATTCATGGAAAGCTGCGTTCTTATTTGTGTCTGTTGGTGAGGTGGAAAAACGTCAACGATTCGGTCTATGGACCCGGCGGCGGAGTTCGTGTGCAGCGTTGCGAACACAAGGTGTCCCGTTTCCGCAATCGTTATCGCGGCTTCCATCGTCTCGAGGTCGCGCATTTCTCCGATGAGAATAACGTCCGGGTCTTCTCGGAGCGCGGACCTCAGCGCTTTGCTGAACGATTTGGTGTCAAGTTCGAGCTCCCTCTGGTTGATCATGCTCTTCTTGTGGCGATGCAGATATTCGATCGGGTCTTCGATCGTGATTATGTGGCAATCGCGGGATGAATTGATTTGATCTATGCAAGCGGCGAGAGTCGTTGATTTCCCCGAGCCGGTCGGGCCTGTTACGAGGATGAGCCCTCTCGGTTTGTTCGCCATCAGTTTTAGAGTCTTCGGAACGCGCAGATCGTCGAGAGTCGGTATTTTCGAAGGGATGGACCTCATGACGCATCCGATCGAGCCTCTCTGCAAAAAAATGTTAACCCTGAACCTTCCGAGCGATGCGACTCCATAGGAAAAGTCCAGTTCGAAATTCTCTTCGAACGATTGTTTCTGCTGATCGGTGAGCATGCTGTAGATGAGGCGCTGCGATATGGAAGGCGTGATTCTGTCTTCATCGCTCGGTACAAGCCGTCCGTCTATTCTGAAAACCGGTGGAAGCCCCGCGGTGATATGTATGTCCGATGCTTTTCTTTGCACCCCTTTGTGCAATATCGCGTCAATGTCCCAATCCATTTGCCGATCTCCGGATTTCCCTTTTATTATTTGTGTTGAAATATAACATAATATCCTCGGGGAAACAATATGACGCATTTATAGACCGCTATTTTCAGATTGATTGTTCTCGTAAATAAAACTAAAATTTCACATGTCG
>JAKLIR010000019.1 GCA_022709505.1 bacterium
ACTCTTCGTACGTAGCCACTCGCGCGCCCTTGAGTTCCTCAACCGTTCTCACGGGAGATTTTTTCTTTCTATAAAGACAGCACTTAATATTGTTTTCATTGAACGCGATCATCTTGAACAAAGGCTTCATTTGATTGCTCTTGAAGATTGCATATATGGCGTCGTCCCTGTTCGTGAACGCGAAGTCGAGCATTCCCTTGCGAGCCGCCGAGATGAATTTTTCCTGATCGAGATACGTCTTCACTTCGAATTCAACGCCTTCCCGGGCGCTCACTATTTCGGTGATGTTTTTTATCAGCATCATCGACTGTGCGTCCGAGCCGCCGCCCACCTTGGAATAGAAACCCACTGAATAGGCTCTCTCCTTCACCGCCGCCGCTGATGGGACGACATCAACCGCCGCGAGCGACGCTGCTGCAATAAAGATACATATCATTCTCATCGCGAATCTCATTCCTTGCCGCCTCCGGGATAGCCGATCATTTCTGCCTCGAATATTTGAGCCACGCTCTGAAATCTTTGTCCCAGCCTTTTTTCACGCCGGTTTCATACATCGCCATGAGCCCCGCGTAATCCCGCGTCGTCACCCGCGTCGGCTTCGATTTCATCATTTTCACCAGCGGCCGGTATTTCTTCAGCTCTTCTTCCTTGTCTATGCCGGCCGTGTATGTGAATATCTTTTCGGCTACCGCGGGGTTCACTTTCACGGAAGCAAAGAAAGGCACTCGGGGGATGCTGTCGGAGCACGCGATCGACACGAGGTCTTTAACCGGTCCGGGATTTGTCAGCCTGAAATATTCAAGGTTGAAATCGATAGTGAACAAAACATCCGCGTCCCCGAGCCCGAGAGCATAGATGGACGAACTCGGGTTCGGGCTCATCTTCATCACAAAATAATCCTCAGGCGGGACCTTGGTGATCTCCCGCAAATAGAAATATGGGATCATATCCTCGTAAGAAGCAAGCCGCAGCCCCTTGATATCCGCGAGCGTTCTCATGTTCCTGCTCTTCTTCACATACAGGCAATAGCGGTATCTTTCCTCTCCGAACGTCTCGAACTGAAATATCGGTTTCATCTTCCCTGATTTCAAAACATCGTATATCCCGTCCACTCGCATCGACATGGCGAAGTCGAGACGACCTTTCCTTATGTCCGACAAAAAAAGTTTCTCGTCGGAATAGGGAATCACATCACACTTGATATTTTCTTTTTTCTCGAACACCTTCACCAAATCGTTGAACATCGCCATGTATTGGGCGTCGAGAGTGTTCCCGGTTCTTGAAAAAACACCGAATTTGAAACTCGCAACCGGGGTCGCGGCCTTTGCCGAATTAATTCCGCTGCAACATGTAACAAAGATCGAGAAAGCAATAAACAAAGATGTTTGAACATGTTTCACGAGACACCTTCTCCACAGGAATTAATTATTTGTGATTCCTGCTGAATTATATTTTTTTACAGATGTAAGTCAACGTAACAATATGGCCGAAGAGGGAACGGCTCGAAGCCGGATTTGTCAATAGCCCGTCGATTCCAGATGACGGATTCATGTTGAATATCATCTTCGCGGTCCGCTGCCTTTTACCAATTCATTTTTGTTTCTGGTATTTAATCCACTTATCGTACCCTTTATTCCACCCGGCTTTCCGGGCTTCATCATAAACCGCGACCAACGGCGCATAATCCTTCTCGGAAACCGGCTGCGCCCGCGCGCGTATCATCCGAAACAGCGGCCGGTATTTTTTCAGCGCCTCCAGCTTATCCATTTTCATGCAGTAATCAACAACTTTCTCCGCTATCTCCGGAGGCGTTTTCTTCGATACGAACATCGGCACGTTCGGAATTTCCGGCGAGCATTCCACCTCGACGATATTTTTCACCGGGCCGGGATTGGTCAGCTTGAAATACTCGATGTTGAAATCCGCGAGGAAAATCGAATCCGTGTCGTCGAGCCCGAGCATATAGACGGCCGAACTCGCGTTCGGGCTCGTTGACATCTCGAAGAACTCCTCGGGCTGAACGTGCGTGATCTTTCGCAGATAGTAATATGCAGACATATCTTCGTATGTCGCCATTTTCAAACCCTTGAGCGCGGGCGTCTTTTTTTCCTGCTCCCCTTTTTTCGCGTATATGCAATATCTGAAAGTATGCTTGCCGAAACTTGTTATAGTGAATAGCGGTTTCATGAGTCCGCTTTTGCTCATGAGATAAACAGGGTCCATCCGGATCGACATGGCGAAGTCCAAACGTCCGTTCTTCACATCAGCCATGAATTCATCTTGCTCGCTGTAAGCGATCAGCTCGAATTTGATTTTCTCTTCCGCCGAAAAAGCATCGAGCAAGTCCTTGAACATAACTCTGTACTGAGCGTCGAGCCCACTTCCGGCCCTGAAGAAAATGCCCATCGTATATCCCGTTTTCTTCTGCGGATCAGCTTTGCCGACGGCTGCGTCTGAGGCGGCCGAGATGCACACGAAAAACGCCACTGACAAACAAAAGAACATCGCAATTACAGGCGATCTCTTCATTTCACATCCTCTTCGGTTACAATACCTGTTATTTTGCTTTCTGGTACTTCATCCATTCGTGAAAATCTTTTTCCCAGCCTTTTTTCTTCGCTTCGTCAATTAGTTGGATGAGAGGCGAATAATCGGCCTTCGTCGCAGGGATGCACTTCATTTTCACCATCTTAATGAGCGGCCGGAGCTTCTTGAGGGATTCTTTTTTTTCTATGTTCACGGCGTACGCCAAAATCTCGTTCACTACTTTTTCAGGAACTTTCTGATGTCTGAAGAAAGGCATGTTCATAAATTCCGGCGAACAAGCCACGGGCACAATCCCCTTGAGAGGGCCGGGGTTCGTCACTCTGAAATAATCGATATTTACATCCGAGACATTTATGGCGGTCGTATCGTCCAAGCCAAGCGCGTAGATCGAGGAAAACGCGTTAGGGCTGATTTTCAGATCGAAGAAATCCTCCGGTTTTACCTGAAGGAGTTTCCTGAGCTTTATGTAGGAATCGATTGAATCATAAGTAAGCAGCGATTTTCCCTTCAAGGCCTGAAGAGCCACGGAATCACTCTTCCCTTTTGTATAAATACAATTTTTCGAGGTTTTTTTCCCATAGAGCGCGATAGTTAAAAACGGCGTCATTTTCCCGCTTTTCAAAATTGCGTAAACGTCATCCTGCCGGGACGTCATTGCAAAATCAACTTTTCCCGACTTCGCGGCCGAAAGAAACTCCGAGTTCTCGCTGAAAAATTTCGCCTCAATTTTTATACCGCTCTCCGCCGAGAACGCCTTGAGAATTTCCTCCATCATGACTTTGTACTGACTGTCCATACCGGCGCCGTTCCGTGTCTGGCACATGCCGAAAACATATTTGCCGGGCGCGGAAATAGCCGTAGCGGAGGAAATGCAGGAAAAAACCGTTATCAACAATGTTATCGATATTTTTAAGGACTTATTGGTTTTCATAATAATCCGCCGAAAACCGGAACCTCGAAGTAAGGATTCGCCATATTATTTAAAGTATGTTGTATAGGGGAAATTATATAACGGCTGCATCGTGCGTCAATGAAAATATATATTTAATCAACGCACCGAGAACGAAACTCCGGTCTCTTCCGCACCGGGGATTATTTTGACAATCGGCGACTGCCCCACGGCGTCTTTCGAACTCAAAGAACAGTACGGAACCGAAATGTCACAGAACGGCTTCGATGTGTCCCATACCGCGGTCACGCGTCTCATTCCGGGGGCAACACCTTCAAGTCTGAATTTAACACTTTTTTCTTTTATATCTTCGGTTTTGAATACTGCCGACGCGAGCACGTATATTTGATCCGGAAGTTTGTCTTCGTCGAGAACGAAAAGAAAGAGGCTTCCCTTCTTGCGGGGAAAATCAACAAGTTTAACTTCGCCCGCCATCGCAGCCATGGAAATCGCCGGCGCCGGCTGTTGCGAGGGATTCGCCGCCGTTGGGGGATTCGCACTCCCGGCGGGCGCGGGGGCCGACGCTCCGCTTTTCGCCGGACTCGGCGCCGCCTCCTTCTTGCCGTTTCCGCCGTGCGAGCATCCCGCAAAAAGCACCGCAACGCACACTAAAACGACGCCAAACTTCATTTTCACGGTTGAATTTTCGTTCATTGGTTGACCATCATCCGCGACATGATGTCCCGCATCGTGGAAGATTGACCGCTTTCACCTTTAAGCTTGTCCGCCATGATGTGCGTTACAAGTTCGTCCGTCGCCCTCATCCTGTTGATGAGCGTCCTGAGAAGCGATTCGAGCATTTTATTCGAAAGTTCGTCGCCTTTGCTGATCAGCATTTTGAAATCGCGGCCGTATAGTTCGAGTACGGTCGAATTCACAAGCGCCACTCCGGCCGCCGTCCTCGGGCTGCCGTCCACGAGCGCCACCTCGCCGAAAAAATCCCCGTGCCGCAGAGACGTGATGTCCCATGTATGCTCTACATCCAATTTCTTCACGATTTTGACTTCGCCCGAGCCTATGATGTACATCGAATCGCCCCACGCGCCCTCGCGGCAGATGAAATCGCCTTTCCTGCAATATCGCTCCTCGACGAGCGCCGCCACCCTCTCTATTTCCGGGTCCGTCAACAACTCGAACAACCTGCAGTGCTTGAGAATATCGAACTTAGTCATTTTTCACACCGGATCAAAATTAATTCGGTCCCATGACCGCGCATTCATTATTGCACGAACGCCGTCGCCGTGTAAAGTCGAACATGCGCCCTCATTTTTTTCTCTCTTTTCCGACATCCGTATTCAACGCGTATATACGCCCGTCCATCGATCCGACGACAACCTTCCCCTCCGCCGCGAGCGGTATCGATTTGTCGATGTCCCATCCCGTCAGGAAGCGCCACATGAGTCGGCCCGTCCGCGCGTTCAACGCGAGCAGCCAGCCGTAGTGCGAGCCGACGTAAATCACGCCGTCCGAAACCATCGGCGACGATTCTATCGGGCCAGTCCCCGTAGTTCTCCAGATCAGAGCGCCGGTCCTCGCATCGAGCGCCACGAGCGACCCTCGCCTTTCATAGATACCGACTATGACCTTGCCTTCGTATTCGGCGGGTCTTCCCTCCACGGGACCGTCGAGTTTACGGAGCCATATTTCCCGGCCGTCTGTCACGCTCAACGCAGCGAAAAACCCGTTTTTGCACCCCGCGAAAACCGCCTCGCCGGACACGAGCGGCGCGCCTTCCATATCGGTTCCGAGCCTGTGCGTCCATATTAGTTTTCCGTCCCTCGCTCGCAGCGCGAACATCACTCCCGCGGAGTTGCCGAAAAACAACAAGTCTTTATACACAGCGAACCCGGACTGCATCTCCGCGCCGGACTCGAACCTCCATTCGACCCTCCCGGTCACGGCGTCGAGCGCGGTGATGACGCCTTTTTGTTCGCCCGTCACTACGTTGCCGCCCGAAATCGCCGGAAACGAATCGTTCCAGCTCGTGGGATGAAACCACACCCTTTTTCCATCTTCGATCCGAACGGCGTGCAGCCCTCCGTGCGAATTCACAAAAACGAGTTCCTTGAAAAACACCGGCGTCGTCTCTATATCTTTTCCGGCTTCGTATTTCCACAGGACTTTTCCCGCACGGGCGTCGATTTTATACAGATGTCCGTCATTGCCGCCGATGAAGACCGAGCCGTCGCTCACCGCCGCGGAACCGCTCACCGGCTTACCCGTTTTCACAGTCCATGCGAGACGCCCGGCTCGAATGAGGCCACCGGTTTCGGAGAACGATTTTTCAAGCAAGCCCTTTCCGCGATAGCCGCGGTGCAGATTGAAATTAGGCTCCCAAGCCGCAACGAATTTCAGAGTGTGGAGAGCTTTATCCGTATCTCCATCGAGCAACTGGTTGTAAGCCGCGGAATGTATGCGTGAATTGAAAAAGTAAAGCGCGGTCAGAGCGGCGACCGCCACCGCCAGCCATTTCAGATTTGATTTTTTTGACCTTTTGAATGAACCTGACATTGACACCCGGTCTCGAAAGGCGGGAAGCCCTGTTATAAATGCAGCTCCGCCGTGAAATGGCGGTTTAACCCGGATTCGTCAATAGCGTGACGGATAACTTGTCCGGGCGCCGTTCAGTCCGAATGATTCTGAAGCCGTTTTTCAAGTCGCTTCTGACAAGTGATGTTGGTGAGGTCCGCGCGCGTGCGCTCGATCGCGCCCCGGAATTGATCCTGCTTGCGCCGCATCGGCAGCACGGCTTCCGTGTGGTCGAATTTCAGCAGCAGTTCGAAGATGTCCTCCATCAGGCGCATGTAGCCGCCCGCCTCTTCGAGCCGGTCCTCGCACAGGAGGTCGAGCACGTGGCGGCGAAGTTCGCCGATCGCGTCGGCGAGCCCGAGCAGGTAAGTCCGTTCAGTAACGTTGAGCTCCGCCTGAAGCGGCGGCTCCTCTTTTTTCAGAAAGGCGAGCGTCAGCGCCGCTTCCGCGAACTCCTGCTGCGCCTCCTCCGCGAAACCGAAGCGCCTGTCGCACGCGAGGAGTTGCGCGGCCGTTTCCCGCGCCTTGCCGATCAGCGCCCGCGCTTCGTCGAACCGCCCCTTGTGAATGTCGCGCACCGATTGCACGGAATCCCGGCGGAGCTCGCGCGCAAGCAGGTACGCTTTCTCCCGCTCCCCGTCTATCCCGTCGAAATGATTTTTCAATCTTTCTATTTCATTATAAAAACGCTCCACTTGAACTATCCTTTCTTATACGTTATCCGAGGTTCCATACGGAACCCGCTCCTTGTCCGCCGCAAAGAAATCCGTCTTGAATTCTATCCCTAAGCTCCGGAAAATGAAAGAAGCCTTACGTTCGACATTTGCCTTCGACCTGTTTATAATAACTGGTTGGTTGAGTGAGACATCATGGGGAGGCGATGAAATGGATCTGGAAAAAATCGAAGTAAAGACGTACGGCGACCTCGCGAAATTACCTTATTTCAAGCTCGGAGAAGACGGCAAACTAAGGATAAACCCCGAAGCGGGAATACCTCCGATCATAGACGATCATTCCCACCTCGGATGGAGCTACTTCTTCGGGGGAGTGATCAACCACCTCGATCCCGAGAGAAAAGTTTGGTATTTTTACGACTACAGCGAACCGCAGGACGTCTTGAACGAAAAGGCGCATCCGACCCCTGCCGAGAAAAAGATGATCGAGCACGACATCTACATGATTCTTTTCAGATGTCCCCCGATCGGGCGCGCGCAGACAGTTCCGAACATGCTCGAAGAGATGGACCTGTTCAACGTGTCGCACATCTGCATCTCTCCCATAGAAATCCCGTTCCGCTCCCGCCATGCGCGGCAAACGTTCGCGGCCACGGCGGCCTCGTGTCCCGAGCGCCTTCTGCCTTTCGCCGCGGTGCATCCATATACGCCGTCATACGAGAAGCGCATCCGCGACATGGTTGCTCAAGGCGCGCGCGGTTTCAAATATCACCCGGAATTTCAGTTCGTGGCGCCGGACAGCAAAAAGGCGATGCGGATTTTCGCTCTTTGCGAGGAACTCGGGCTCCCCGTCCTCTGCCACTCGGGTTTCACCGGCGCGGAACCGGGCTTCATGAAAAAGCTCGCCGCCCTCCCCAGATACCGCGTGGTGTTCGAAACATTTCCGAAACTGAACTTCATTCTCGGCCATGCAGGCTTGAACAACGTCACGGAAGCGCTCGAATACGCGCGCGAGTTCCCGCAAGTTTACCTCGACCTTGCCGGCCAGACGGCCGGCGTGATAAAAGAGATCATCGGCAAGGCGGACACCGACCGGGTTCTTTACGGCTCCGACTGGGCGTTCTACCCCATGGGCGTCACTATCGCGCGGACTCTGATCGCCACCGAGGGGAAACCGGACGTACGGCGCAAGATCATGCGGGATAACGCCGCAAGACTGTTCAAAATAAACGATTGAACCGCATCATCTCATTTCGCGTGCGGACGCGAAGCACGGAGGTTCTTCATGTCGGCAGACCCGAATTGCATTTTCTGTAAAATAGCATCCGGCGAAATTCCCGCCGCGAAAATCGCCGAATCGGAACACTGCTTCGCCATTCTGGACGCGTTCCCGGCGGCGAAAGGCCACGTGCTCGTAATCTCGAAAGATCATAGAGAAAATCCGCTCGAAATGTCCGCGGAGGAAACCTCCGACTGCGCCCTTCTGATCCAAAAAACGGCGGCCGCCGTGAAAAAAGCCGCGAACTGCCCGGGGATCAACATCATCAACAACACCGGCAAACCCGCGGGACAAGTCGTCATGCACGCACACTACCACATCCTCCCGCGCTTCGAGGACGACTCTTTCCAAATGATATACGGCAAACTCGAACTCTCCCCGGCGGAGATGGAAGAGATCGGGAACAATATCAAAAAACAGTTTTGACATGAATGCGGAATAATCACATATCGAGGCAAAGGATATTCCGACTCGATCAGATAAAATTACACCGGCGTCGATTAATCGAGTTTAACTAATGGCTATAGCGAAAGAAACATGGTTCGAAATCAGAAAAGGAGCCATTTTTGAAGTTGCGATTGAAGATGTGCCATCCGACCTTCTGAAGACGAGATTTCCCAATTTCAAGGACGAAAAAGAATTAACGTTACTTCTCGCCACGCTTCCGGACCTCATTCTCAACAACCTTTTTGTTCTTCAAGAAGACAGCGAGGGTAAAGGCGGCACTGATGTTCTCGGGGTTACGGAAGAAGGGCAACTCGTTGTAGTAGAAACGAAAAGCTCGATTGTGAATGCACTCGCATTGGGACAAGCTCTCGGATACGCTGTTTATTTAGATAAAGAGCCTAAGAAACTATTGCCCCAAATTCTCAAGTTCGAAAATCACATTGCCGAAAAATATCTCGAAATTATTTCACGAGGAACCAAGGTCGATGAGATGCCGATCGTCGTTGTCGCTTCAAAAAGTATTTCCGTGACATTGATGGAACTTTTCAAATATCTCGGCGAGAACATGGGTGAAGCTAATTTTACGATATTACCGATGTCGTATGGTTGTTGGAAAATTCCCGATTCAGACATTTGCTACGTATGCAGAAGAATACACGAATATGAGAAAGAAGCGCCCGTGAGATGGAACGATTGGAACGTTGGGGATGTTGCTGAAAACATGGGGACTGACACTGATTGCGATTCGGCGTTATTGGTTGTGATCGAAAGAACGGCGGATGGGCGAGTGAGAGTGAAGAAAGCGAAAAGAAACACGGATGGTTTTTTCAAGGCTTACGGTTCGGCAAGGACGGTTGAATCGCTATCACATCATCGGAGAGTCGGCCGCTTGGTTTTATAGGTTTCTCGATTTATCGGCAAGGATAACAACGGTCATTTTTGATGATATCACGTATTTTTTGTTCTGATTTTGCGAGCGAACGGCGAAAGGCCGGAGGCTTTAAACAGCGTTTTTCCCTCTGAAAACGGGAGCGGCGGTGCGATCCTCGGGATCGAAAAGAGGGAGCCGTCGCTGGAGTCGCCGGAGACGGCGGTCGAATAGCCGGCCTTCACAACCGCTTTTACGCAACGCGAGTTGAACCGGCCTCTCGGATATGCGACCGTTCGTATCTCTCTCCCGGTCAGGTCCTCCAAAATCTTTTTGCTTTCAGCCAACTCCGCATCGAGTTCTTCGGCGTCGAGTTCGGTGAAATTCTCGTGGCTGAGTCCGTGCGCGCCGACCTCCACGCCCGGACGCGACGCCGCCTCGACGAACTCCTCCTTGGTGAAAAGCGCGTGCGGCCCGCCTGCTGCTCCGGAAGACCGCTCGTCTCCGACGTGGAAGCCGGGATACGTGTAAAGGGTCGCGCCGAAGCCGTGTTTTTCGAGCAGCGGCGAAACGACTGTGTTGAAGTTCGAGTAGCCGTCGTCGAACGTGAAAATCACGCGCTTGGGCGAAAATCGGGGCGACGCCGAATATTCATCGAGTGTCATGGTGCGATATTCGCGCCGCGAGAACCAGTCGAGCAGCCTCTCGAAACCCGCCGCGGGGTATCCGAAACCGTCCCCGGGCGCAACGTTCTCCACAACGCTGTGGAAACAGAATATCGGAGTGTATCTCACAGGATCACCCATTGAAAAGTTCTTCCTCTTCGAGAGGGAGCAGGTTCAGATCGTAATCAGCGTTCGCGAGGGTCAGGAACCAGTTTTCCCGAACCGACAGAACGGCGTCGAGAGAGGAATCTCCGGACTTTCGGGCTTTGTCGTGCGAATGGTAGGGAAGAGGGAGGAACCGCAGTGAACGAAGCGTGGATTCGAGTCTCGGTTCGGACGCGATCACCGTCAAATAGTCAAGCCCGCGCGCCCGCGCTTCGCGAACCGCCGCGTCGAGAAGCGCCTTGACGCAAACCGGCCTCCGCATGTCCGTGAATATGTCAGTTACAAATCCGGCGCGAGCGCCTTCCGTGTCGATCCAGCGCATGACCAGATAGCCGTGAAGAGCGCCTTTTTCATGTAGCGAAATCCTTGTGTAATCGCGGTGCGGGCAGGCGTCGAACCTCCACTCGAGCCACTCGGACGTCCTGTGCGTGACGATCTGAAAGCAGTCTTTCGTTTCTTCCCACAGAGCATCGAAACCGGAATCGAATCTGTCGAACACCGCCGTTTCACGCCCCGCGCCAGCCTTGAACCCCGCCGGGCCGGGTATGAGAAACGCCGCCGGCGCAAGATATTTCAATACCGCTTTCTTCTCCGCGTAGTGCGCGAGAAAACCATGCGGATTCAGGACCGCTGCGTATCTTTTGAATCGAGCCATGAAAACGTACTCTTCTCCCGCGTAAAGGCCCTCCGCCATCCGGTTTGCGCCGGCGGCGAGCAGAAATTCGAATTCTTCCGCCATCCGTGAGATGATCTTCGACGCCACGCCGCGCCGCCTGTAGCCGGAGTCAGTGTAGGTATCTATTATCCAAGAGCCGGAAACATCTTTTCCGCCGGCGTGGAGCCTGACCGGCATCGCAATCACATTTCCCGCCGGTCGGCCGTCATCGGCGATCAAGACTCTTACAATGTCCCCGTCCCCCCATGGAATCGAAAAATACCATTCCAACTCCTTGCGCAGCGCAGCCTTCTTACGCTCATCGGTCACATTAGGCCGCCTGAACGCAATGTATTCATCCAGACCGCTCAATCCCATTTTCACGACTTCCATTCCGTCACCCGTCCGGGGCACCGCCGCCTATACTTACTCTCAACGCAAAGTTATATCCCCTCGAATGACATGAATTATACTATGACAAACCGGCAGTGTCCAAAACGGGAAACGATTCCGCTCCGCCCTTCTTCTCAGGCGCGGTTCGCTCCCGCTTCCGGGCCTGACAACGCGCGAGGGGTTTATAAATAATGATTTGAGTGGTAAAATGTCACATCGTAAACCATAACGGAATGAAATTTAACAATGCAGAAAGTCACACTCGACGATATTGAATTAGGTGAACCGCTGATTCTTGCGAGACCCGTGGTGTTCGGATCCGGGGTCAAGGGGCTGAACGCCGGTGTGATCCTGACCGACAAGGTCGTGACCAAGCTGAAAGAGCTCGGATTCTCCGAAATCTGGGTGAGGCCCGAAGCCGAACAGCAACAGCAGGTGATCACCGAAGGCGAAGAGCCGCCGATGACCCTGTCCGAGCGGTTCCGCCTGATCAAAGACGACGTGGCGACAAGCCTCGCGGACATAATGACCGAGAAGGACCCCGAGCGCGAAATACTGAAAGTGCGGAACATGAGCAAAAAAATGACCGCGCTCAAAAAAGGCTCGCTGACGACGCTCGACCCGAACAGGCAAGGCGCCGAGATAAAAATAATAAAACAGTTCGCGGAGTCGATGGTTAGCACGGCCAAGCTCGAAGGATTTCTCGCGTATTGCCGGGACCTGCTTGAAGGCCCGCTGTCTCCGACGCGCATCGATAAAGTTCGCATCAATCTCTCGGACAACCGTATCGACGACAACTATATTTTCAACCACATGGCGAGCTGCGGCCTCTATTTCCTCGCCACCCTCGCCCGCCATAACGCGGACCTGAAAAAACGGGGCGCCGTCAGCTCAGAACTCAAATACACCGCGGCCTTCGACCAACGCAAACGGAAAGAAACCCTGTTCTTCTTCTCCGACGAGGAAATCCTGAGCGGCGCGCTCGGCGCTTTCATGCACGACATCGGGTTCCTTCACGACGGTATGCCGGAAATCCTCGTCAAGAAATTCGCGATCTCCCCTGAAGATCACAACGTGCTAAAGAAACACGTCGAAGTGGGGCTGAACCTACTGCAATACCACATCTTCTTTGCAAACAGACCGCTCGCGTTGAACGTGGTCGAAAACCACCACGAACGGCTCAACGGAAAAGGCTACCCGAAATCAAAAACCAACTTCCACGTCTTCTCAAAAGTGCTCGGTATGATAGATTGCTTCGACTCCATGACGACGGACAGACCGTGGCGCAAGAAATACTCACGCGCGAAAGTCCTCGAATGGCTCTACGACAACTCGAAGCTCGAAACCGAATCCAACGGCAC
This sequence comes from bacterium, assembly GCA_022709505.1. Lineage (GTDB taxonomy): Bacteria > UBP15 > UBA6099 > UBA6099 > UBA6099 > JAKLIR01. Next base: position 12,533 of record JAKLIR010000019.1, read on the forward strand.
GATGCACGAACCGATGTTCGACCGCGAACTCGTCACGTGCTTCGAACGAATCCTTTATCTGTACGAACCGGGCGAAGTGGTCGATCTCTATCACATCAAGTCGCCCCAGCCCGTGTTCAGGTGTAAAATCACGGGCCTTAATCAGGACCGGCCCGAGCGGCCGGACCGCCCGATCGTCGAACTCTTGAAATGCTATCCGGACCCAGCCAAGGACGTTTCTGGAAAAACTTTCAACCTCCTGAACTCGAACGACCTTTATCTCGGCGAAAGCACGGATTTCAGGAAAGAAAAAATATTCTGATGACTCAGGACGCAGGCGACATCGAGAATTTCGAGACCGTCAGCTTCCATTGCAGAAGCCCGATCCACCTTTGCCCCACCTGCTCCCACGCGGAGAAATGTCAGGACCTTCTCAACATACTCCGCATCTTCAAACTGAAGGAAAAAGAAAAACCTTTCGACTTCATGACGAATTTCCCCTTCCTCGAACAGAGGACGTTCAAGGTTGACTCCCGCAACAAGATGAACGAGCTTTCGAGCGCGGAATGGCTTCAGTTCTCGCGGACCGTTTTCTCGCCGAAACTCCCGAAGATGCTCGGGCACGAGCTCCGCAGGGCGCACCCCGAATGCAAAAGCCCTCACGTCATGGGGCAGTTGATATCCTTCTTCACGAAGAGGGACGATCTCGTGATCGATCCGTTCGCCGGCACGGGCGCAACGCTCATCGCCGCCGCTCTGCTCGGCCGCGACGCCGTCGGCTTCGAGACGTCGCCGCGCTGGGTCGATCTCTACTATCAAGCGTGCAAACAACACACGATACCACGGAGGAAAATGGTCGAGGGCGACTGCTCGGTCCTCCTCCACAACGTCTCTAAAGAATCCGTCGATTTCGCGATAATCGACCCGCCGAACCCCATGAACCCATCCGAATGGGCGCCCGGCGCGGAGTCTTCACCGGGCGTAAATCTCGACTCCTTCTTCGATTTCATGCTCCGAGTGATGAACCAATGCTATAGAACGTTGAAGGACCAGAAATACATGGCGGTCTTCTCGCGGAACCTCTATTACAAGGGGCGCTACATTTACATCACCCCGTTCTACGCCTCGGTCGCCTCCGAGGCCGGCTTCACTCTGAAGGGAGAAAAAATTTGGGAAAACCTCGGCGAGAAACTCCGCCCCTACGGATACCCTCACACATACATTCCGAACATCGTTCATTATTCCATTCTGATTTTCAGAAAAACCGAATCCGCCGAGGAAGTCGTCGAAGAAAAGAAAATAAAAGCCCCGCGCGGCGAGGCGGATAAATCCTGAGCAACCGGAGGTCCACTGTCATGTCCATAATGATCCAAATCGATGAAGCACTGAAACAGGCGATGAGAGAAAAGAACGAGACCGCCATGAACGCTCTCCGTTCGGTGAAATCCGCGGTTAAATACAAAAAGGCGGAAACGGGCGCAGACCCGGACGAACCGACGATCCTTCAAGTGATACAGAAAGAAGTCAAGAAACGGCGCGACTCGATAGAGGAGTTTAAGAACGCGGGCCGCGCGGACCTCGTGGATCGCGAAGTCGCGCAACTCGCCGTGATAGAGAAATACATGCCGAAAGAACTGAGCGACGAAGAGATAGAAGAGCTCGCGAAAGCCTCAGTGGCGGAGACCGGCGCCTCCACGAAAAAAGAGATGGGCTTGGTGATGAAGAGCCTGATGCCGAAGGTGGCGGGACGAGCGGACGGAAAACGCGTCAACGCCATCGTTCAAAAATTGCTCGATTGATTAAGAATGCGAATCTGCTGCGAACGGCTGCAATGCTCCCCGGCTTCGTTATAGAGTCGATCCTCTTTTTGTTAGAGCCTCTAACTACCGGGGAATTCTTACTTTTTAACAGCGTAATCCAATTCCTGACGAAGCTTAACGATGTTGTTCGGCGCCACCGCGCCGCGGACGACGCAGCACGGATAAACTATCGCCCCCGGACCGATCAACGTTCCGGGCATGGTCACTGAGTTGCACCCGAGTTCCGCCCCGTCTCCGAGGATCGCTCCCATCTTCCTGCGGCCGGTCTCCACTTTTTGTCCGTCCACCGTGACGGTTATCCCCCGTTTTCCGGTGTCAACCTTGAAGTTCGCGAGCTTCGTCCCCGCGCCGAGATTCACTCCGTTCCCGAGAATGCTGTCTCCGATATAAGCAAAGTGCGAAGCCTTCGCGCCGTTCAGAAGTATCGTGTTCTTCGCCTCGGACGTGTGGCCGATCACCGCGCCGTCGCCCACGATCACGTCTCCGCGCAAGTACGCGCCTTGCCGGATTACGCTGCCCCGCCCGATCAGCGCGGGACCTATTATCATCGCGCCGGGTTCGACCACCGATTCAGGCCCTATATGGATCCCGTCCCCTTCGAGGAACGCTCCCTCGTGCACGCGCCCTTCGATCCGGCGGCCTTCGATTCTTTTCAGATATCCGTTTATCCTGCCGAGGGCGTCCCATACATCTTCAACGCCGTCGAACAAGTCTTTGAACGGAAATTCGCTTATGTCGAAAAAATCCGCAACTTTTCTCATGCTTATGATTCCTTTCGATTAATGCGCGCCCGTCGCGACACGCGTCACATCCCGAGATATTCCATCGCGATCTCGACCATCCGAAAATCCTCTTCGCTGTCAACGTCCATCGCATATAGGCGGTCCTGTTCCACGAAACCGACGTTATCGCCGAGATAGACGTGAACGCCCGTGCGCCCTTCCGTGGCGAAAAGAACGCTCGCCCGAACCGCCATCACCGCCCCGTCCAAAAGGTACAGCGTCGGAAGTAGCTGCCGCCGGAAATCCTTGCAGTCGGTGTACGGCGCGAGTTTCCCGTTTTCGAGCCTCTTCATCCATTCCGGGCGTTGGTTTATTCTGAAACCGGTGACCACCGAATCGTAATCCGAGTTGAGCAGCTTATCCACAACTTCGTCAATCACGCCGTCCGGCCGGATCGGGACGTTCGCCTGCATCAGAACCGCCACGTCGGTTTTCACGCCATGCTCCGCTTCGAGTTGCCTGATCACTTGCCTGAGCGAGGCTTCGATTGGAGCGGTGTCGCCCGAGATATCATCCGGGCGGCGGATCACTTCCACGCCGGCGGCTTCCGCCACCGTCGCTATGTAGTCCGCGTCGGTGGAAACTATTACACGGTCGAGCCTCTTCGCTTTAAGGGCGGCCTCGATCACGTGCGTTATCATCGGCTTGCCGCGTATCAGTTTCGTGTTCTTTCCCGGCAGCCCCTTGCTCCCGCCGCGCGCCGGTACCACGCCTATTATCGCTCCCATTAATTTCCTCCGTCGCACCGCATAAAAGTGATATTCGCGAATACGGATTCGTAGATAGTCCGCCCTTTTCTCAAAAGCAGGCGGAAGTGAAATGCTTTCACATTTCAACCATGCGGATTATACAACAAACGGGAAAAAAAACGGAGATCGACTCCAAGCCGCATCCGTCAGCGGCCGACGAAATTAACGAGGAAGAGAGTGAAAGCGGGGAAATAAGTCACAAGCGCCAATGCGGCCAGCAACAGCGCGAGAAACGGCGCGGTCGCGCGCGCCACTTCGAACACCGGTTTCCTGAAAACGGCGCCCGAAGTGAAAAGGTTTATTCCCACGGGAGGCGTGAGATAGCCGATCTCGAAATTCACGATGAAAATTATGCCGAAATGAATCGGGTCGATTCCCATCGCCAACGCCGCCGGAAGCAGAAGCGGCACGGTGATGAAGATAGCGGAAAGAATGTCCATCAGACAACCGAGAAACAGCAGCAGGATGTTCACCGCGAACAGGAACGCCACCGGCGAAGTGAAGTGAGCCGTGATCCAAGATGTAAGAGTCGCCGGAACGCCTTCCGTCGTCAGGAACCAATTGAAGCCGAACGTAACGGAAATGATCACGAGAAGCAAACCGACGAGCGCGCCGGAGCGGCGGAAAAGCAACGGCAGATCGCGGAGCTTCAGCGACTTATAGAAGAAAACCTCCGTTATAAACGCGTAAACGGCGCCGAGCGCGGCCGCTTGCGTGACATTCACAAGTCCTGAATAAATCCCGCCGCCGATGCCGATCGGCAACAGCGCAGCCCAGAAGCCTTCCCGCAGGTTCTTCCGCACCTCCCGCGCTGAGAAGCGCTCCCGCGCAACGCGTTCCGCCCTCCCCCTCCACAGCGAGTAAAGCGTGAAAAAGATGACGATCAAAACCAGCGGAGCAACCGCCGCCATGAAAAGGTTCTCTATGCTCACTTCCCCGATAACCCCGAAAACTATCACGACGATGCTCGGCGGAACGAGGATCCCGAGAGACGCCCCGGACGTCACGAGACCGAGCGAGAATTTCTCGTCGTAACCGGCCGCCATGAGGCCCGGATACATCATCGAGCCGACGGCGATGATCGCGGCCGGCGACAACCCGGCGAGCGCCGCGAAAATCACGCAAGCCGCGAGCGTCGCGACCGCCATGCCACCCGGCAGCCAACCCACGAGCGCCCGGATGAATCCGACCAGCCGCTTGGCGCCCACTCCCTCCGCCATCAACCCGGAAGTCAGCACGAACAACGGGATCGCCACAAGCGCCGTCCGGTCCGACATCGAAAACATCTGCTGCGCCATCATCGCGAGCGGATAACCCCGGCCGGCGAGACAAACGGCGGTCAGCCCCCCTATCGCGGCGAACAGAGGCACGCCGAACAACAACAGGAGAACAAACGCGGCGACAAGCAGCACAACCGTCATTCCGCATCCTCCTCTCCCCGAAGCAGCCTGCTCCCCTCCTCTTCGTCCTCCCTCGCGCTCGGCGCGTATCTGAGCGACAAAATCAAGAACCGCACCGCCATCAGGCCCGCCGCCACCGGCAGCGCGGCGTACACCGTCCACAACGGCGCTCCTATCGCCACCGATTTCTGCCCGTGCTCGTACGCCATCCGCGCGAACTCAACACCGAGCACGCATCCCAGACAACACATCAAAGAGCACAACACCGCCACGGCCGACTTCGCCGCTCTCGCCGCGCGGCCCCTTAACCTGTCCGAGATCAGCCCGACCGAGATATGCCGCCGCCCGCGCGTCGCCGCGCTCGATCCCACGCACATCACCCACACCAGAAGGTACATCGACAACTCGCCCGCCCATGTGAGGTTCGCGCCCAAGTATTCGCAAACCACCTGCGCGAACAAAACACCCGCCATCACTCCGAGCGCAACCGTTAAAAACACGGTCTCGAAGACCATGATCGCCTTGTCAACGGCAAGACATACCTTTTTTATCGTTTCAGCGGAACTCATCTGCTTCCGTTCAACCTGTTTCGCGTGAAATACCGGAATACCTCAACCCCGCACATTTCCCCGCACGAGCAACAATTATAGTCCAATCAAGAAAAAGTGGAGAGTTTTTTTTATCCCCATTCTCCGAACATGCGCCCGGAATTTGTTTCAAACTGCAACGCCTGCCCTAAAATTCAAAAGTATTATAAAATGTATAGTCTGTGATTTTGAGAATTTGATTGGAGATAATGCGATGAAAAAAGGCCTGAGGATTTTCGCGACATTGGCGATGCTGCTGCCGGCTCTGTTCTGCGCGCGCGCTTCCGCGCT
>JAKLIR010000190.1 GCA_022709505.1 bacterium
TTTTTACTAAATTTCTTGGCTTTCTCCTCCGAAGCGAAAATCATCGCGCATGCTCCGTCGCTTTGCGAACACATGTGGATGAGACGAAGTTCGCCGACAAGTTGAGGGGAAGTTTTGATAAGGTCGTCGATCTGACCATAATCGAGTCCGAAGCTTCTATGTGAATTCGGATTCAACGTAGCGTGTTTGTCACTCAGCACTCTCAATTTCATAGCGGCTCTTTTAGCGCGCTCCTCACCGAATTCCCGGATTATTTCATCCGCCGTCGCTCCTGTGAGAGCGCCGGTCTGAAGACTTCTCGCCCAAAGAGGGTCTGCCATGTTCGTTATACCGCCCGTGGTATGCCCTTCCTGAAGCTTCTCAAAGCCGATGGCGAGAATGACATCGTACATACCGGATGCTACGAGATTGTCCGCTGCGCATACGAGCGTCGCTCCGGTCGTTCCGCCTGTTGTAATACGGTATTCGTCTTTTCCGTAAGCACCTGTCCCGAGAACGTGCCATAAATCAGGCTGATGGATCATCTCGAACAGTTCCATGTTTCCGTGCATGACGCAATCGATGTCATCGATTGTCATACCGGCATCCTTGAGAGCGAGATCGACGGCTTCCTGTATCATTTCAGGCTGGTTCACGTCTTCCCTGTGACTGGAATATACAGTCTGACCGATCCCGATTATTGCCACATTCCTGTTTTTCTTATGTTTGTCACCCATTTTTGCCTCCAATGTCAAACTTCGAGAACAAGCACGCCTTGGTGCTGTCCCGCCGGACCGGTTAATCCGTGAGCGAGCGCTTTCTTGGCGCCCTTTACCTGCCTGTCTCCAGCCTCGTTCCTCAACTGAAGCACTGCTTCCGCAGTGGTTGCAAGCCCGCTTATCATATAAGGTATTCCGGAGAGCATTCCTCCTGAAGAATTGATTTTATTTGAATCGAGCGCGCCGCTGTCTATCCATGCACCGCCCTTCCCTTCCTCCGCTATTCCGATTCCCTCCATCCACAACGGCAATTGATAAGCGTATGCGTCGCTGACTTCAACGACATCGAATTCCGCCGGCTTTGAAACGCCCGCCATGGAGAAAGCTTTCGCGCACGCTTTCTTGAGAGAGAAATTAGCCGTCAGGTCTCTTTCACCCGGGAAATAATTATCCATGCAGTTTGAATATCCGGTGAGCCAAACAGGCTTGTCAGTGAACTCTTTAACCCGGGAATCGGCGGCGAGAAGCAAAGCGACCGCTCCATCCGAAATGGGATATGCGTGCAATTCTCTTATAGGATCGCACAAGAAAGGTGAATTGCACACCTGATCTTCTGTAATTTGATCTTTTAGGATTGCGACCGGGTTCTTTGCAGCCTTCTTTCGTGAGTTTACAACGACATTTGCAAGGTGCTTATCGGTCACTCCGGATTTCTCCATGTAAGCTCTTGCCTGAAGTGCTGCGGCATTTTCGAAATCGAGACCCACTGGCCTAAGAAAGAAAGGATCGAAGGCAAGATTTGTAACCATATTTCTACTTTCAGCTTGGGATTCCTTGCAGTGGCCGACGATCAAAACGATGTCGTCATGACCCGAAAGAATGCAAGCCATTCCATATCCGAGCGCATTTATACCGTTCATTGCGATTTTTTCTTCACTCCGGTAATGTGCGCCCACAGCGTCCGTAACAGCGTTGTCGGATATCGTTCTCGCATCGAAAATATCGTCGGAATTGGTAATTATGCTTCTGATGCCGGTCTTCTCATTAAAGTCCACGCCGGTCGCCTTCAATATCGGTTCCACAACATCGAAACACATCTCTTGCACCCTTTTGCGCCACATGTTGCTGCTAAAAGGGGTCTGAGCGACCGCGCATACCGCCACGCGTCTTGCCATCCGATGCACCTCCTGAAATTTTTAAATGCTTTGTGTTATTACCCTCTTCAACCCTTCGCAAAGCAATTCCAAAATCGACCTTTTCTTATTGCTCTTATTATGGAATCTTTATTCCTACGGCAATCCATTTCTATCCACGCACGCCCGCAGCCGAGTCTCGTATGAGAATCGTCGGATGCGATTTTCGGCAATTTAATTCCCGGAATGTCATATTCACTGTTAAGAAATCCCTTTGTCGTTATCTCGACAGAATCAAGCGGATATCTATTCGATATCGTTTCGATTCTTTCAAGTATCTGATCGACTGTAAGATCGTATTCTCCAAGATGGTTCATTATATGAAGTTCTTCCTTGTCGCCGAAGATTTTATTAATGTGGATGTACCCTTTCTCGAAAACGGTCATTTCAACGCCTTTGAACAAAATCATCTCGGATTTGACGCTGTCATATATTGAATCCGTTTCGTTCGTGAGAAGATAGTCATGATCCGTGAAGGCGATAAAATCATATCCGAGATCACTGTAAACATCGGCAATCTCCTGTGGAGTGAGCTTACCGTCGGAACATGTAGTGTGAGCGTGAAGACATCCCTTTAGCAGCATTTAAATACACTTTCCGCGCCAAGCATTATTAAACCGGATTTTTCTTCGGAAAAATCCGGAAAATCGTAAAAAGGGCGATCTACTGTGTTGCATCATCGACTCGAACTCGGTCACATACTAAACAGTATGCTCCCTCGTTCTCTCTCGATGCGCCTTGTATCTCATCTCTTTTTCCGATTCCAACCCACATTGGTGAAAAATGCGGGTTAATTATGTAAACGGGAATCAGAGCCGGCAGCCGGCCGTCTGCCCGCGCGACAATTGAACGAATATACAACCTCTCGCAATCATTGCGTTAAGGTTATACTGTTCGCCTCAAAATTATGCATTTGCTTTTGATGTGGAGGCGGCTCTGATAATATCAGAAACCGTGAATCATTTCAACAAAATATTTTAGTGCGCATATTTCAAACAGGCGCATGATATATTGACTTCGCAATTGCGGGTGGTATAGACTAATCGAATCATCGCGTTTTGCATCCTGCGTAAAACATTATTTTCATCTTCATGCCCGAAAGGCGACTTCAATTTGGGAGTTAAACATGACCATACGTGAAGTACTCGAAAAGAACGCGATCGAAAAACCTTCTAAAATCTACTTTTACTATGACGAAATGACTCACACCTATTCGGAAATGGATAGATTCGCGAACAGAGTTGCGAACGGACTCGCATCTCTCGGAGCGAAAAAGGGAGACCATGTATGTCTTCTTTTGACAAACATACCAGAATTTATCTACTGCATGTACGGCACGACGAAATCAGGTATGGTTTTCATTCCTATTAATCCGGCGCTTCAGGCGGATGAAGTACTCTACATACTTAACAACTGTGAAGCTAAGTATCTCGTTGTCGAAGGCTCACATCTTGAATTGATCAGATCGATAAGGGATAAATGCGAATATTTGAAGGATGTATTGGTTGTCGGAAAAGAGATATCCAAGGATGAGCTGATGTTCTCCGAAATGATGTCTTCAACGTCAGACGATCCTCCGTCCGTAAAAGTGGTTAATGATGATGTTGCATCGATTATATACACATCAGGTACGACGGGAAGACCAAAAGGTGCGATGCTTACGCACGGCAATTACATGTTTGATGCGAGCGCGATAGTTAAAAGAGCGCAAATGACGGAAAACGACCGGTTCATGTGCATCCTTCCTCTTTTCCATGTTAATGGACAAGTGGCGACTACCCTCGCTCCGCTCTACGCTGGCGGGAGTATGGTGCTCGTGCATAGGTTCAGCGCATCAACTTTTTTCCAAACCGTGGATAAATTCAAACCGACCGCGTTCAGCGCGGTGCCGACTATATACGCGATGCTTCTCAATACTCCGGGAACGGAACAATACGATCTGAAATCATTGAGGTTTTGTATATGCGGAGCGGCTCCGATGCCTGTGGAAGTATTCAAAAATTTCGAAAAGAAGTTCAACGCATCGATTCTCGAAGGATACGGCCTCAGCGAGGGAACGTGCGCGAGCAGCGTGAATCCCCTCGAAAAGAAGAAAATCGGCTCAATAGGAACACCGCTCGAAGGGCAGGATATGAAGATTGTCGATGCGAATGAAAAGGAATTGCCTCCGGGAGAAACAGGTGAGATAGTCGTAAAAGGCCCGAACGTAATGGTTGGGTATTACAAGAATCCCGAGGCAACCGCCGCAACCATCGTTAACGAGTGGCTTCACACGGGAGACCTCGGACATATCGATGAAGACGGATTTTTTTACATCGTGGGTCGAAAGAAGGAAATGATAATTCGGGGCGGAGAGAATATATATCCGAAGGAAATCGAAGAGGTGCTGTACCAGCATGCGGATGTCGTTGAAGCGGCGGTATGCGGAGTGCCTGATAAGTTTTATGGCGAAGAAGTAAAGGCGTTTATACAGCTCAGGCCCGGATCGGCGAAAAGTGAGAAGGATTACCTCGATTATTGCTTCTCAAAATTGGCAAGGTACAAATGCCCGAAATCCGTCGCCTTCGTGGACGAAATGCCTAAGACGGCAACCGGGAAAATACAGAAAAGAAAACTCATCGAGGATCCTCGTTGGACGGCGGAGTGAAACTTGTGTTTTCAGAATTATTTGAAATAGATTGAAAGGAGAAAAGAAGCGTGGAATTCAGTCTTAGTGAAGAACAACTTGCTTTTATGAAAAGTGTTTACAATTTTTCAAAGAAGGAAATCGAGCCGCTTACGACTGAAGCTGAAAGAAAAGGAGAATTCAGCTTTGAAGCATGGAAGAAAATGGCGGATTTCGGGCTGATGGCTCTCCCGTTTCCTGAGAAGTACGGCGGGAGCGATGCCGGTGTTCTGACGACATTGATAGGGATGGAATCACTTGCGAGAGGAGGCGCCGACGGCGGAACGACTCTCGCATGGGGAGCGCATACGATACTTTGCGGAGTCCCGATTTGGCTCATGGGCTCAGATGCGCAAAGGGAAAAATATCTCACAAAGATGATTACAGGTGAATGGATAGGCGGTTTCGGTCTCACCGAACCTGAGGCGGGCTCGGATGCCGCCGGGATGAAAACAACCGCAGTGAAGAAAGGTGACAAATACATCCTTAACGGTTCCAAAATGTTCATCACGAACGGACCGGTCGGGCACCATTTTGTGGTTATAGCAGTAACGGATAAGAACGCTGGGCATTTCGGGATGAGCGCTTTTATCGTTGAGAAGGATTTCAAGGGCTTCTCCGTGGGAAAAGAGCTCGATAAACTCGGAAACAGATCGTCATCGACGTCGGAGCTCATATTCGAAGATTGCGAGGTGCCGGAAGAAAATTTGCTCGGCCCTCTCGGAATGGGATTCGTCGGAGTCGGAAAAACCACTCTCGAATGGGAGAGGTCTTGTCTGCTGGCCGCTGGGCTCGGAGGCATGGAATATGCAATGGACGTCAGTCTCAAGTACGCACAAGAGCGAAAGCAGTTCGGGAAGCCGATAGCTCACTTTCAGGCGATGAAACATAAGCTTGCCGACATGAAGGTCTCTGTCGAAGCGTCAAAATTGATTCTTTACAGAGTGGCGTGGCTGAAAGAGCAAAACAAAAACGCAATGCTCGAAGCCTCCCATGCGAAGCTTCTCATGAGCGAGCTCGGCATGAGGCTCGCGGAAGAAGCCGTACAGATTCACGGAGGCTACGGTTACATGAAGGAATATCCCGTCGAAAGAGGTTTCAGGGATTGCAAACTCGGTACGATAGGCGCTGGAACAAGCGAGGTTCAAAGAATGGTTATCTCTAAAATGCTCCTGAATCTTAAAGCGAAAGGGGGCAAAAAATAATGAATTTCGAACTCGATAAAAATCAGGTTGATATAAAAAAGAAATTTGCTGAAATATGCAAGAAGGAAATAGCGGCGGCTTCGGTTGAAATCGATGAAACCGAGTCGTTCCCGAGAAAGAATTTGGACATCCTATCCGAATCTGGTTTTTTGAGCGCTCCATTGAATGATTCGGGGTTTGATTACATTACGTCGGTCGCAATCGGAGAAGATTTAGCCGCGGCCTGTGCTTCAACCGCAATATGCGTGACATCGGGCATTTGGATTCCATATCTCGTTATATCGAATTTCGGGTCGGCAGATGCGAAGTCGAAATGGCTTGATAAATTGATTTCGGGAAAAGCAATCGGATCATATTCGATATCCGATCCAGACGGCGGGCATTTATCGGACGTGAAAGTTAAGGCTGATAAAGACGGTTCGGGAGTAAAAATAAACGGAAAGAAAGCGCCGGTTGTTAATGGAGCGGCAGCGGACCTTTCCATCGTTATTGCAAGAAATGAAGACGGATCACTGGTGGCTTTCGTGGCTGAAAAAGGAATGAGCGGATTTTCGGCTGGAAAAAGAATTAGAACAATGGGGTTGAGAGGCGCACAGGTCGCGGAACTTTCTTTCGAGAACTGCGTGATCGCCAAGGAAAATATTCTCGGAAGCGGCAACGATGGGGAAGAGATCGCTTCATTCATGGTACGGATAGCGAGACTCTTCACATCCATACTTGCCGTGGGGATTTCAGCGGCGTCATACGCGGCTGCGAAGAACCGCGCCGAGACAAGAATTTCCGGCGGAAAACCGATCGGCGCCTATCAGGAAATATCCTTCAGAATCGCCGATATTTATATCGAAACGGATACCACGAGAA
>JAKLIR010000191.1 GCA_022709505.1 bacterium
ACCCGGTGTTCGAAGAGTTTGTTCAACGGCCCTTGCGGCGGCTCGTCGGGCGGGAAGTGCGAGATCAGTCCGGACGTCGATTGCGGGTGGCAGCTTATCATCGATCGTATGAAATCAATCGGCCGGCTCGATCAGCTTCGCAAGAACGCGCCGCCTAAAAACTGGTCCTCCGCACGTCACGGCGGACCTCGCAAAACGGTACTGGAGGAACACAAACTGTCATGAAAACCAAGAGCAATCTCGAACGTGTTCTCTCGAAAGGTCATTTCGCGGTCACATCCGAATGCGGGCCGCCGAAGAGCGCCGATCCGGAGGTCATTCTTAAAAAGGGCGAAATCCTCAAGGGGTATGTGGACGCCGTGAATGTCACGGACAACCAGACCGCGATAGTGAGGATGTGCAGCCTCGCGTCCTGCGCGCTGCTTAAAAGCATCGGGCTGGATCCGGTCCTGCAGGTTGTTGCGCGGGACAGGAACAGGATTGCGATTCAGAGCGACGTGCTCGGCGCGGCCGCGCTCGGCGTCAACAATATCCTCTGTCTCAGCGGAGACCACCAGAAGTTCGGAAATATGAAAGAGGGCAAGAATGTTTACGACATAGATTCGATGCAAATGCTCAGAGTGGTCCGGGACATGAGGGACAAGAAGGTTTTTCTCGGGGGCGAGAAGATGGATGTTGCTCCGAAGATGTACGTCGGCGCGGCTGAGAATCCTTTCGCCGATCCGTTCGAGTTCCGAGCGGTGCGGCTCGGAAAGAAAATCGACGCCGGCGCGGAGTTCATCCAGACGCAGTGCGTGTTCAACGTGAAGAAGTTCAAACAGTGGATGAAGATGGTGCGCGATATGGGGTTGGATGAGAAGGTGAAGATACTCGCCGGGGTTACGCCGATCAAGAGCGCGGGTATGGCGAAGTACATGAAGAACAATGTGGCGGGGATGGATGTGCCGGACGAATTGATAGCAAGAGTGGCGGGAGTTCCGAAGGAAAAGCAGAGGGAAGAGGGACTCAGGATAGCGGTGGAGACGATAAGGGAGTTGAAAGCGGTGAAAGGGGTCGCAGGGGTGCACATAATGGCGATCGAATGGGAGGATGCCGTTCCGCGGATAGTGGAGGCGGCGAAACTTCTTCCCCGTCCGGCGCTGAAAGTCTGAAGGACGGGCTTACGGAGGTAATAACATGCCGAAAAAATATCACATAGACGCGCGGCCCGCGCCCCCGAGGTTCACTCCCGTGGGGAGGTTCGCGATCATTGATTTCAACGAAGACTGCGCGGGAGCGTGCCATAACTGCGTGAAGAAAAAGTGCATTTACAAAAACTATGAGAAGGAATCTGATTTCGTCCGGGGGCTGGACAGACCGGTGGAGTTTTTGAACGAATGCATGAGCTGTCTCTGTTGCGTGCAGAACTGCACGAAGGGAGTCGTCTCCCGAGTGGTTAATCCAGAGTACGGATGGCTCGGCGATGACTACTGGAAACCGGAGCAGATAATGAGCATCTGGAATCAGGCGACGACGGGCAAGATACCTGTTTCGGGCGCCGGGTACGGGGGGCCGTTCTCCGGGCCGGGCTTTGATTCGATGTGGACGGATATGTCCGAGATCGTTCGTCCCACGCGGGATGGGATACACGGCCGCGAGTATATTTCTACGTCCGTGGATTTGGGCGCGAAACTTCCGGCTCTGAGTTTCGACGACAAAGACAGGCTGGTTTCGCAACTTCCACCGCTGATCGAGATACCGGTCCCGTTCATGATAGACACGCCGCCTTTCGGCGAGTTCTCCGAGAACGTTTTCGAATCGCTCGCGCTCGCCGCGAAGGAGATGGGAACGATATTCATAACGGCGCCGGAGAACATCACGAAGAAAATTCTTAAGTATGGGAAAGCCGTGGCGCCGAGGCTCGATGCGGCGCGCATCGGCAAGTTCCGTTCTCTAATCAAAGCTTCGGCGCTTGTGGAGTTGGAGGATAGCCGGGATGTGGTGAAGCATGTGAAGAAGATAAAGGATATCAACCCCGGCGTGATCGTTTCCGTAAGGATTCCGCTGAGAAATGATGCGCCGGAGCGCGCTTCGAAACTTGCGACGGCCGGTGTCGAGGTGATTCATTTCCATGCGGGGACAGACGGGATGTCGTCGGATGCGAAAGAACCGATGTTTATAAAGGATGTGTTCAGGAATATACACAGGCGGCTCGTGTCCGACATGCAGAGGGACAGGGTGACGCTGGTGGCGAGCGGCGGGATTTCGATGGCGGAACACATGGCGAAGATAATAATCTGCGGCGCGGACTGCGTGACGATAGGGCTGCCGTTTCTCATCGCGATGGAGTGCAGGATGTGCGGCGGATGCGTGAAGGGGGCCGCGTGTCCGGTGGAGATGTCGAAGATTCCGCCGAGGTACGGCGCGGACAGGATCATCAATCTGTCTTCCGCGTGGAGGAACCAGTTGCTCGAAGTTCTCGGAGCGATGGGCATTCGCGAGGTGCGCCGGCTCCGGGCCGAGTTCGGAAGGGCGATGTTCATGGAGGACCTTGAGAAGGACACGTTTGAAAGAATATTCGCGGGAAGGAAATAGAGAGATGAGCACCAAGGAAAAAATGAGGCGCGATTCTCGGACGCCGGGCGTGATTCCGACCAGATTCAGGAACGCGCTGTCGAAGTACCGGGTGATCAGGAGCGCCGCGTGCATAGGCTGCGGGAAGTGCGCGGAGCTGTGTCCGCACGGTGTGCATCAGAGATATGCGGCGTACGACAAGACGCTCCGTCCGAAAGATTACGAGTGCCGGGGATATGAGTGCCGTAAAGAGAAATATTTCTGCATTGATAAATGTCCGGCCGGGGCGCTTTCCCTGAATCTGAATCCGGTGTACGAGGCGCTCGGGGACTATCGCTGGCCGGCGGACCTGCTTCTCAGCACGTGGGATCAGGCGGAAAACGGGCGTATAACGAATACGATGTTCGAGTCGCAGATCGGGAAAACAAGCGGGGGCTTCGATAAGCTGAGGCTGAATTTTCCGAAGCGTATTTCGAGGAAGGTGGATCCCGAAGAGGTTGACATGTCGCTGCTTCTCAACCGGAGGAGCGACGATAAGATCACGCCCCGGGTGCGGATCGACGTTCCGTGGTACGGCGGGGGGATGAGCTTCGGCTCCGGGAGCGACACGACGATGGTGGGCAAGGCGCGCGCCGCGGCCGCGTGGAACACGTTCACGTGCACGGGCGAGGGCGGATATCCGGAGATATTGTATCCATACGACGATCACGTGATCACACAGGTGGCGACGGGGCTGTTCGGCGTGCGCGAGGAGACCGTGCAGCGTGTGAGGTTCATCGAGTTCAAATACGCGCAGGGCGCGAAACCGGGGCTCGGCGGGCATCTTCTCGGAGACAAGAACACGGCGGCCGTGGCGAGGATGCGGGAAGCGGTTCCGGGCACGGCGTTGTTCTCGCCGTTCCCGTTTCACAGCGTGTATTCGATCGAGGATCACAAGAAGCACGTTGACTGGATAAAAGCGATGAATCCCAAGGCGCTCGTGTCCGCGAAGGTTTCGACGCCGTCCGACGTGGACATGGTGGCGGTGGGCTGTTATTACGCCGGAGTGAACGTGGTTCACATAGACGGAAGCTACGGCGGCACCGGCGCCGCGCCGGACATCGCGAAAAAGAACATAGCCATGCCCATCGAGTACGCGATCACGAAGGTACACGAGTTTCTGAAGGCGGAGGGCGTGCGCGACGAGGTGACGCTTATCGCGAGCGGAGGGATACGCACGGCGCACGACATAGTGAAGGCGATCGCTCTCGGGGCCGATGGTTGCGTCGTCGGCACTTCCGAGCTGGTCGCGCTCGAATGCATCAGGTGCAAGAACTGCGAGTCCGGCCGGGGTTGCGCGCGCGGCATAGCGAGCACGGATCCGGAATTGAAACTCATGATCGAGGAAGATTGGGCCGCGGCGAGAATCATCAATCTCTATCGGTCTTGGTACGATCAGATCAGGGCGATTCTCGCTCAATTCGGAATGAAATCGGTCGCCGAGTTGCGCGGGCGGACTGATTGTCTGACGCATCTCGATTATTCAAGATGAAACGCCGGGGCTTTCCGGCAAATAAATTATGAAGAGGGATGGAGCCATGTACGACCCGAGGAAAGAGATTGTGAGAGAAATAGATGCTTCCCGCCGAGGGCTTTACGACGGTCTGCCGAGGATGTGGAGCGACAAGGTCGAGGAGGAGGGCGGCTGCGGAGTGACCGGGTTCTGCTGCACGGTCCCCGTCGCCGGGCGGCACATATACGCGCCGTCGGTGCAGATGCACAACCGCGGAAACGGCAAGGGCGGCGGAATCGCGGCCGTGGGCCTGATCCCGGAGCAACTCGGCGTGTCCCGCGAAGTGCTCGAATCTCATTACATGCTCCAGATCGCCGTGCTCGACGATTCGGCGGTGAAAACCATTGAGAAGAAGTACGTGTATAACAATTTCGACGTGGCGCATACGCGGAAACAGGAGACCATCGATGACTGGCATGACATAAAGACTCTTCTCGTGAAACCGCCGGACATCCACCGGTATTTCGTCAGGGTGAAACCGGCTGTTCTCGACGGCTTCATAAAGAAAAATAAACTGACCAAGCTTCCCCGGCAGGCGGCTGAGGACGAGTTCATGTTTCAGAACTCAACCCGCATAAACGTCGAGTTTTACGCGGCGCTCGGTGAAAAACGTGCGTTCGTGATCTCGCACGGCCGCAACATGATGATCATGAAGATCGTGGGCTACGCCGAGGAAACCGTCGAATACTACAAGTTGAAGGACTTGAAAGCTCACGTGTGGATCGCGCATCAAAGGTATCCGACGAAAGGCCGCGTCTGGCATCCAGCGGGTGCGCATCCTTTCATGGGAATGGACGAGGCGCTCGTGCACAACGGCGATTTCGCGAACTACTACTCCGTGTCCGAGTATCTCCAGCAGCGCAACATCCGCCCGCTGTTCTTGACGGACACCGAGGTTTCCATTCTCGTGTTCGACCTTCTGAACAGAACCTACGGTTATCCGCTCGAATATATCATCGAGTCGCTCGCGCCGACGACTGAAATGGATTTGGACTTGTTGCCCGCGCGCAAGCAGGAGATTTACCGCCGGATACAGTCCGCGCAGATCCACGGTTCTCCGGACGGCCCGTGGTTTTTCATTATCGCGCGAAACCTGCCCGGCAAGAACACCTACCAGCTTATGGGGATCACCGACACCGCGATGCTCAGGCCGCAGGTGTTCGCAATTCAAGAGGGCGATGTGCAGATAGGTCTCGTGTGCTCGGAGAAACAGGCGATCGACGCCACTTTGCAGAGCCTTGCGAGCGAAGACCCGCGGTTCTCTCCGATAGCGGATAAGTACTGGAACGCCCGCGGCGGAAGCTCCGACAACGGAGGGGCGTTCATATTCACCGTGACGGACGACAATGCTTCCCCGACAGGGAAAAAGATGGAATGCACGGATAAGTTCGGGAATGTCGTCACCGTGCAGAACGGGAAAAAAAGGTTCGATCCGGCCGCTCAGGTCAGAAGCCCCAACGGGAAGGACATTCCCTCGGCGGCGGTCGGGGAATCTCTTGCAAAGGGCGACTCTGAAGCGGCGGCGAGAATGATTTTATCGAAGATGAAATCCTGCGACTATGACACTGTGCGGATTTTTGTCTCCGATGTTGTGTCAGCAGCGAAGAAAAGCGACGCCGCGGCCGAAACAGCGATAGAAGTGCTGACGAAGCTGAACGACGGGCACTACGACACAGGCAAGAAAAAGAAGAGTTCCATTCTTGAAATAGCAAACAACGCGCTTAGGGAAATTTTTCTTTCATTCCCGAGGATAGACGCGACGGAACGAACGGGCGGGTACAGGCTCGTGGATTGGGCGTCCCGGCGCAGGCTTCGCGCGCCGAAAGGAAAAGAGAGCGTGCTGGTGATAAATTCGCGGGGTTTCCAACCGGAGCTCGAAGACAGGGATTCGAAACTCGTTATGGAGGGACACCGCCTCGGCTGGAAAAAATTCATAGTTTTCAACACGACCGGACAGAGATTCCACGGCGTCGGATTAGGCGCGGCGACGGAAGACGTGAGGATAGACTGCTATGGAATACCCGGCGACTATCTGGCGTCGGGCATAGACGGGCTCGAGCTACAAGTGCATGGAGACGCGCAGGATCAGGTGGGACAGATAATAAAGGCGGGGAAGCTCGTGATACACGGGAGCGTAGGGCAGACGTTCATGTACGGAGCGAAAGGTGGAGAAGTGTATGTGAAGGGCAACGCGGCGGGCAGGCCCCTGATCAACGCGGTGGGCAGGCCGAGAGTGATTATCAACGGCACCTGCCTCGACTACCTCGCGGAGAGCTTTATGGCGGGAGACCCTCTTAAAGGAGGCGGTTTCGTGGTGCTGAACGGACTCGGCTTCGACGACTCCGGGCGAGTCGTTCCTCTTCCGAGACCGTTTCCGGGGAGTAATCTCTTTTCGCTCGCATCCGGCGGCGCCATCTATATACGCGACCCGCATCGCGCCACTGTTGAAGAACAACTCAACGGCGGATGTTTCATGAAATTC
>JAKLIR010000192.1 GCA_022709505.1 bacterium
TGTATCCCATGGATTGCGGTTCTCCGAGAACCGATCCGTTCAAACTCACACAGTAAATATACCTGTCATAGTTGACGCTGTCATAGTAAACCTGAAACTGGCCGAGAAAATTTCCATAATGGTATGCCGCGCGCGCGCCGAAAACATTCAGCGTGTAATCGTTCAACTTGAAGCTCGCGGTGATCCCCTGTATCTTCCTGCCGAAAATCGTCAGAGGAGAAAACATTACCCCGGTGTCGCCCGCCGCAATGCTTCGGAGCTTGAAATTTTTCGGCTTCTTCGGGTCTTCCTGTATGTTCGAATATTTCAGTTCGAATTCGGAAAGAGACAGTGCGGTATTCGTTCCTTCGATATAGCCCGCATATCCACGCCTCGCGCCCATGATGGTCGAAGCCGTCATCGCCGCGTTGAATTCGACATCTTCATTCGGGACCGGCGTGCTCCTCATCCTCAACGTGAGGTTGTTGTTCATGTTCGTCGTCTGGGTGCCGTCCTCGGTATCGCCGGTCACGGGCCCTCCCGTGTCCCAAGAGAACGATTCCGAACCTGACATTTTGAACCTGTCGTCTTCCTCTTTCAACCTATCTATCTGTTGCTGGTTCCGCAGAGATATCCTGTTTACTTCCTTTATCTGTCCGCTAAGTTTTTTGTCGAGGTCTTTAAGTTCGCTTTTGAAGCTGTTTACGAGTTTCTGGATCGTGTCCAAATCTTTTTGTGAAAGCTCTATCTTCTTTTCAACCTTGACGACTCTTTCCTCAAATTCGGGTGGGATCGCCGCCGCAACCTGAACCGGCGCCTGCGCCGTTCCCTGATCCGCGGAAGGTTTGGGTTCGTCGTTTACAGTCAGAGGCGCCGCCGGTTTCGGGGAGGGAACTATCGTATCCATGCCCGGAAGTTCGTCTTCGTATTCCGAACTGGGATACTGCATCGGCTTGGGCCCGGTTCTCGTTAGAGTGACTCTCATCCCATTTTCGCCGGACGGAACCGAGACCTCTTTATTCGGCGGCAATTCGGGCATCGGCGGTTTGAGCTTCCGGACGACGGCCGGCTTTTGATCCGCCGTTTCGGGTATCAGCTCCGACTGAGGCATCCGATCATCCGATTGTTTCCTTACTAATTCCTTCCTATATACTGTAATTTTTCCCGTGTCAGTCCATTCGAGATATTTCTTGAATATCTTCGAGACCATGGCCGCCATCTCATACCGGGTCACAACCTGATCTCCGAAGAATTTCCCGTTCTCGTAACCGTCGAGGAGGCCGAGCTCTGCGAGATGCTGAACCGCGGCGTAAGCCCAATGCCCGGGGGCCAAATCGGTGAAAGGCGACAGCGCCGAATTCTGGTAATCCTCGAGTTGTTCGTCGAAAGTCCGGTTGTCCTGCGTGTCGCTCGTGTATTTAATCGCCGAGTAAACCGGCGACGCGAAAAACGCCATTAATACAAAAACGACCGTGACGGCCGTCAATATGGAATATCTACGTTTATTCATGTTCATTCTATTTATAGCTTAGATCAGCCTTCAATAGATAATATCAAAGAAATAACTACGAAATTTTATCGAAATTGAAAATTGAATGCAAGAAAAAATTAATTTAATTTTTATTGAAAGGATAGTTGTAGTCTGCTAAAATACTTTTTCTTGTGGGCTTGATATTATCGGCTCGTGTAAACAATCGGGAGTGAATTATAATGGCTGCAATAATTAAAATGGGTGGAAAACAAGTAACGGTCAACGAAGGCGACACGATCAGAGTCGAGAAACTCGACAACGCACCGGGCGAAACCGTGAAGATCGAATCCGTGATGGCTGTTATTAAAAGCGACGGCGCGGTGTTCGGGAAACCTTTCGTTCAGGGCGCGGCGGTCGAGGCGAAAGTCGTGGCTCACGGACGCGGAGATAAGATAACCGTGTTCAAGTACAAACCGAAGAAAAGAATCCGCATTAAGACAGGGCATCGCCAGTCGTTCACGGAACTCAAAATAGACAAAATCATCACCGCGTGAAAATGAATTTTTCCGCATAATCGGAGGCAATTGAAATGGCGCATAAAAAAGGGCAAGGAAGTTCATCAAACGGTCGCGACAGCAAACCGAAAATGCTCGGCGTTAAAAGATACGCCGGCCAAGCCGTGACCCCCGGCGCGATAATAATCCGCCAGCGCGGAACCCGGATCGTACCCGGAGAAAACGTCGGAATGGGAAAAGACTACACGATTTATTCTCTCATAGAAGGAAAAGTGAAATTCGAAAGGCTCGGCCGGGATAAGAAGAAAGTCAGCGTCGTCACCGGCTGAAAAAAAACCACACGCGATCAAAAAAAACCCTCCTCTGCGGAGGGTTTTTTCATTTACGCCGCTTTTTGTCCCGGATTCGTCAATAACCCGCCGAATCCGGGTGTATCAATCGCAATGGACTTTGAATGTTGCGACTCTGTTTCTTCCGGCTCTTTTCGCGGAATAAAGCGCCCTGTCAGCCTCGGAGACCATCGACGTTGCATTGCACGAGCAGCCCGGATCACAAAACGAAACACCTATGCTCACAGTGAAAGCATTTTTCAATTGCTTCGATTCCGCCGATTGCTTTTCAATCGTTTCCCTCAGCCGTTCCGCGAACATCGTCGCTCCTTCTATATCCGTTTCCGGAAGAAGCAACATAAATTCCTCTCCGCCGTACCTTGCTGCTACATCCTCTTTTCTGGTGTTCCGGCCGATGATGACAGCAAGGAATCTCAAAGCATCGTCGCCCGCAAGATGTCCGTACGTGTCGTTGAAATCCTTGAAATGATCGATGTCGAGCATCAAGAGCGAATACGCCCGGCCGTGCCTCGTCGATCTCGCGGCCTCGGCGTCCAGCGCCTCGAAAATCCTTCTCCTGTTCCACAGCCCGGTCAGGGGATCAGTCATCGTCTGGTCGAGCAACGACTTGTTTATTCTTTCAATTTCATCGACATCCCGGATCACTTCGACAAGCGCTTCGACCTTGCCGCTTTCGTCGAACAATTTCCTTATCGTCACGAATATCCTGCGTTGCTTCCCCCCGCCGTCGATGATGGTATGTTCTCCCGATATTTCATCCTTGTTCATATATCTGACCATGTTCAAAAAACAATGGTGCCCTGATCTCTCGCACTTGAAAACATCGTTGCACGTCCTCCCAACGATATCTCCCTTTGCTTTATTCAAAAGAAGCACGGTCGCCTTGTTGATGTCGATGATTTTTCCATCGTCGCCGAAGATGACGACGGCGTCATCGAGGAGGTCGAATGCTCCGGCTCTCAACATTTCATTCCGTTCGCTCATGCGGGTTTTCCTTCTTCGTCCTTTTTTCTCATACTTCCCGGCGGCGGAGTTTGCGGTGAAAAAAGCAATTCACACGCCACCGCCACCATTCCATCCCGAGACGAGATCGATCAGTTCTGAAATCACTGAAATTCTCGGGCAATCCACCGAATGCATTCCGGCTTGATCCAGAAGCACGGGCTGAATCCCGACACCCTTCGCACCTTCGATGTCGGCGGAAACAATGTCGCCGACGTGCACGCAGGCCGCCGCCGGCTCGTCCGCCTTTTCGAGCGCGAGCCTGAAAATCCTCGGGTCCGGCTTCTCAAATCCCACAACCTTGGAATCTATCGCGAAATCGAGGTACTCGCTTATCCCGCAACTATCCAAAAGCCCGGCAAGCCGTCCGTCCGCGTTCGATATGACCCCGATTTTATATCCTTCTTTTTTAAACCATTTCAATGTAATCAGGGTTTCTTCCGGAACATGACTCCAGAGCCCTGAAAAGTTATTCCGAGCCCTCAACCTGTCGAACATCGCCTTTGCAGTCTCGGAATCTTCAAGTCCGACTTCCTTGAATATGGTTGCGAAATAGATTCGCCAGACTTCTTCGTCCTCAACATCTCCGGCGGCAAGGTAAGCATCCACGGCGCGGCGAGCCGCAAACTCGGCGACACGAACATCCTCCGCCGTCGCCTCGGTTCCGCATTCCCTTAAATTTTCAGCAATGAATTGATAATCAAGATAAATCAGTGTGTTTCCGACATCAAAAAAAACAGCACGAATACGTTTTTCCGCCATTTCCACCCCCGGAAATTGTAGCGGCGGCCTCCGCTGTTTTCAACTTGACTTCAGATCAGAGTGTTTTAGAGACCATAAATCATATTTTTTTTCAAATGGAAAAAAATATTATTGACAAGATAAAAAAATTTATGTAATGTAACATGTGCATTAATTCACAAAGTTGCTCGCTTGCCACAAAGATAAGCCTTAAAGAGCGGTTATACACCGGTGGAAGCGATACAGGTATATCTAAAAGTAAGCGGTTATCAGAGAAGAAGAATCAGATAAGGATTGAAGGGAAAAAAGAAAGTATAAATAAATTAAGGAGGTACGGCTTTGAACATCATCGTATTAGTAAAGCAGGTTCCGGACACGGAAACAAGAATCAAGTTGAAGGCCGGATCGACCGACATCGATCGCGAAGGGATCAACATGGTTCTGAACCCTTACGACGAATTTGCGGTTGAAGAAGCGATCAAGATCAAAGAGGCGGGCGGCGGCAGTGTTGTGATAATC
The DNA here is from genome assembly GCA_022709505.1 of bacterium. Taxonomy (GTDB): domain Bacteria; phylum UBP15; class UBA6099; order UBA6099; family UBA6099; genus JAKLIR01. The sequence goes on from JAKLIR010000192.1 coordinate 4,578, forward strand.
ACGGCCGGTGAAGCGAAAGCCGAAGAAGCGGTTCGAACGGCGCTCGCGATGGGCGCGGACAGAGCGATCAGGCTCGACGGCGCGGAATTCGCCGGAGCGGATTCATATTCAACGGCAAAAGCGCTTGCAAAAGCGATTTCCGCGGAACAGTACGACCTGATTCTCTGCGGGAAGCAAGCCGTGGACGACGACAGCGTGCAGGTGGGAACCCTCGTTGCGGCGATGCTCGGCATACCGTCAGTCAACATGGTCACCAAGCTCGAAGTAGCGGGCGGCTCGATGAAGGCCTCTCGTGAAATCGAAGGCGGGCACGAGGTAGTCGAAGTGCCGACACCCTGTGTCATCACAGCGCAGAAAGGTCTCAACGAACCGAGATACCCCTCACTTCCGGGGATCATGAAAGCGAAGAAGAAAGAGCTCAAAGCGGTAGCCCTCGGCGCCCTCGGGCTTTCAGCGGACGAAGTCGGCGCGGCCGGCGCGAAAAGCGCGGTGGTCGAACTGTCGCTCCCGCCGGAGAGAAAAGCCGGACAGGTTTTCGAAGGTGAAGCAGCAGAGATAGTTCCGAAAGTCGTCAAACTGCTCCGCGACGAAGCGAAGGTAGTCTGACCTAAACCACAGAAAAAAAGGAGGCTCGAAATAAATGGCAAACGTATTGGTAATTGCCGAAGTAAAAGAAGGCAAACTCAAAAAAGTCACCCTTGAGCTTCTGAGCAAGGGTCAGGAACTCGCGTCCAAGGCCGGCGGAGCTCTCGAAGCCGTAGTGCTCGGTTCAGGCGTGGAAGCTCTCGCAGGCGAGATGGCGCAGTACGGCGCGGCCAAAGTTTATGTTGCCGATGACGCCGCCCTCGCGGCCTTCAACGGCGAAGCTTATGCAAACGTCTTGGTGAAACTCATCGAAGCAAGCAAACCCGGAATCGTGCTCGTCGGCGCTTCCATCAACGGCAAGGACCTCGCGCCGAGAATCAGCGCGAAGATCGGCGCCGGACTCGCGTCCGACTGCACCGATCTCGATGTCGCGGACGGCAAACTCGTTGTGAAACGCCCGATCTTCGCCGGAAAAGCTTTCTCGAAGATCACATTCAAGAGCGATATCCAGATCGCTTCCGTGCGGCCGAACGTAAACCCGCTCGCCGCTCCGAACGCCGGAGCAAGCCCGGTTGTCGAGAAGATCGACGCCGCCGCCGGCGACGTAAAAGCCAAGATTCTCGAAACCCACAAATCAGCCGCGGGCAAGATCGAACTCACCGAAGCCGAGATCATAGTATCCGGCGGGCGCGGAATGAAAGGCCCGGAAAACTACAAGCTGATCGAAGACATGGCGGCCGTTCTCGGCGCCGCGGTCGGCGCTTCGCGCGCTGCCGTTGACGCCGGTTGGAGACCCCACGGCGATCAGGTCGGACAGACCGGCAAGACGGTCAACCCGAACCTCTATGTCGCTTGCGGCATCTCGGGCGCCATTCAGCATCTCGCGGGCATGAGCTCTTCAAAGTGCATCGTCGCCATCAACAAAGACGCCGAAGCCCCCATCTTCAAGGTGGCGGACTACGGGATCGTCGGCGACCTTTTCACAGTCGTTCCGCTCATGACCGATGAGTTGAAGAAACTGCTCGCCTGATAACTTTATATGGATTTTACATCACAGGTTCTGCATAATTAGTTCGGCAAAAAGGAAAAAACCGGAAACTCAAAAGAGTCCGGAGTAATAATAGAACGGGGCCCGGGAAACGGGCAAGGCCGGGAAGAACGGGGTTGGGCGCTTAGAGCGGCATCACAAGCGCCCTTCCCCCGTCCCCCGCCCGCGGACGGCGACCCCAAAAAAACCATAAAAGGTAGGTTACCTTATGCCGCACGAAATTATTCTCACCCCTACTATTAACATTGGTTTTCGAATTTTATTCGTCCTTTGTTTCGCGGGCGCAATCGCCATCTTCACCCGTAGGGTCCTTTTCCTTTACAAATG
>JAKLIR010000193.1 GCA_022709505.1 bacterium
CATTTCATATTCCGCCGCCTGATCGTTCTTCACGTTTTCGGGCACGAACTGACTCACGCCCTGTGGTCGATGCTTTTCGGCGGCAAGGTCGAGGAGATTTACGTCTCGCGAAGAAAGGGCGGTTACGCCACATATACGCGCGGTAATTTTCTCGTCACTCTCGCGCCGTATTTCTTCCCGCTCTATGCGATTTTCTTCATGGTCCTTCACGAGATAGTCAGAGGAAGCGTTCTTCCGTACATAGATGGGCTTCTCGGCTTATCGATCGCTTTCCATATAATGCTGACAATTTTTTCCATCATGAAGGGGCAGCCTGATCTTCAGAGGTCCGGCGTGTTGTTTTCGATCGTTTTCATTTACATGATGAACTGTATCGTACTCGGTCTGATCGTCTGCGTGACGACCGGCCGGTCCGCGGGTGATTACATGAAAGGCGGCGCTGAGATTTTCCGCTACGTGTGGCCATCGATTCATGAAGCCTTCAACTGGCTCGTGCACAGGATCGCCGCGCCCTTCAAGACCCCGGAATACTTAAGTGCGCGAACGACGGACGTTCGCTCAGATTATTCGCGACTTCCTCAACCTCAAAGAATTCGACACGACGGAAACGGATGAAAGCGCCATGGACGCCGAGGCCAGCATTGGATCGAGCTTGAAGTGGAAGTGAGGGTAAAGAATCCCGGCGGCGATCGGTATGGCGATGACGTTGTAAGCGAACGCCCAGAAAAGGTTCTGTCTTATCGTTCGCATTGTTTTTTTGCTCAATTCGATAGCGAGGGGAACGCCGAGCAGGTCTTCGCGCATGAGCGTGATGTCCGCCGCGGCCATGGCTACGTCCGCGCCGGAGCCGATCGCGATGCCGAGGTCCGCCGCGGCGAGCGCGGGCGCGTCGTTTATCCCGTCGCCCACCATCGCAACCCGCTCTCCAGCCTGCTTGAGTTTTTCTATCCGAGCGTTTTTTTCGCCCGGAAGGACTTCCGAGATCACGTTTTCTATCCCCGCCTTGGAAGCGATCGATTCGGCCGCGCGCCGGGTGTCGCCGGTGAGCATGACGATTTTCAATCCGGATTTTTTCAGCCGTTCCACCGCCGCCCGCGCGCTTTCCTTCAGTGTGTCCGTCACTCCGATCGCTCCGAGCAACACTCCGTCCGATGAAACGTAAACGAGGGTTGCGCTCTCCTTCTCAAGCTCTTCGCAAGCCGCTCTCACCGGCGCCGCGTCCATGCGGTTGGATTCCATCAGTTTCCAGTTCCCGACGAGAACTTCGTGATCGTCCACCACGGCTTTCGCGCCGAGCCCGGGTATCGCCTCGAACGATTTCGGAGAGGGAGCTGAGACCCCGTCCTCGCCGGCGCGGAGAACTATCGCTTTCGCCACGGGATGTTCGGAATCTTTTTCAACGGCCGCCGCGAAGTAAAGGAGGTCCGCCGCCGGTACGCCCGGAGAGAGCGCGAACCCGCTGACGCGGGGATGACCGGTCGTCAGCGTGCCGGTCTTGTCGAAAACCACAGTCGTTATAAGACGCGCGTTTTCAAGAGCCTGCGCGTTTCGGATCAGTATGCCCATTCCGGCGCCCCGGCCCGTGCCGACCATTATCGCCGTCGGAGTGGCGAGCCCGAGCGCGCACGGACACGCTATTATCAACACTGAGATGAAGATAAGCATGGAAAACTGGAGCGAATAATCGAGAGGCGGCAGCACCCAGACCAAAAACGAAACAGCGGCTATCCCGAGCACCACCGGCACGAAGACCGATGCGACCTTGTCCGCAAGACGCTGCACCGGCGCTTTGGAACCTTGCGCTTCTCGGACGAGCCGGATTATCTGCGCAAGCAAGGTGTCCGCACCGACTCGCGTCGCCTCGACTCTCAGGCTGCCGTTCGTGTTGACGGTCGCGCCGAACACTTCGTCGCCGGGCTTTTTGTCAACCGGTGCGCTTTCTCCGGTTATCATGGATTCGTTTATCGACGAAAAACCTTCCGCCACCTTGCCGTCAACCGGCACGCTTTCACCGGGCCGGATCACAACGATGTCGCCGACCTCCACCTCTTCCGTCGGCACGTCGGATTCGACGCCGCCCCGGATGACCCGCGCCGTTCTCGGCCTGAGTCTCATCAGCGCGCGTATCGACTCGGATGTCCGCCCGCGCGCTCCCGCCTCGAGCATGCGCCCGAACAGGATCAGCGTAATTATCATGCACGTCGTATCGTAATATACCGCCGGCTCGATCCCCGCGAACCTGAAAAATTCCGGAAAGAACGTGGCGGTCGCGCTGTATATATATGCCGAGACCGTCCCGAGCGCCACGAGAGTGTTCATATCCGCCGTCTTGTTTCGCAGCGCATGATAAAACCCCGTCAGGAACCGCCGCCCGGGGCCGAACAAAACGGGTGTGGTGAGAGCGAACAGGATGTAAAACATGATTTTGTGGTTCAATTGCTTGATGTGAACCATGCTGAGAATGAACACCGGCGCGGAAAGGGCGGCGCTCAGGATAAGACTTTTCACGAGGGAGGAATATTCTTTTTTCAGGCGCGCGTCCTCGTCGTATGCCACGCCGTCGGAACCGATCGCGGCGGCCTTGTATCCCCCCGCGTGTGAAATCGCCGCGGCAAGCCGCCCGGGGTCCGTCTCATTCGGCAGATATGTCGCGGATGCCGTTCTCGAAGCGAAGTTCACAGAGGAGGAAACCACGCCTCGCTCCGCCGCGAGCGCGTCCTCGATCCGTTTCACGCACGCCGAGCAGTTTATGCCCTCCACCGCGAATTCCACCCGCGCGGTGGGCACGCTGTAGCCGAGCGATTTGACTGCGGTTATCAGAGCTTCCGGAGTCGTGCGGCTGGGGTCGAACCGCACGGTCGCGGACCCCGCGGCGAAATTCACGTTGGCTTCCGCAACACCCTCGGATGCCGCGAGCTTCGCGTCGATCCTCGCCGCACACGAGGCGCAAGACATTCCTTCAACCGGTAACTCTACTTGAGAAGTCCCGGCCGGTTTCGCCGCCGCCGCGGTGTCAGAACTGTCATTTTTTGGTTTTGAGCCCATAATTACACCCTCTTAGAGACTCTAACAAAATGCGAATCTGCTGCGAACGGCTGCAATGTCCCCCGGCTTCGTTATCGAGGCGAAATCGAACTCGACGAACCGCTGCAAGTACGCCTTCGTCAGATTTCTCCTCTTCGCCTTGCCGGTATCCATTTCGTTCGTTCTCGCTACGATCCTCTTTTTGTTAGAGCCTCTTAATAATACATCTGTCTTCTCTCAAAAATGTTCCTTGAATAACAAAATCCGATATTAGTCATCATGAGAGATTGGGTGGACATGCTGTGTGGGCGCGGGACCGGTTATCCGATGATTCCGGCGTCCTTGAGGCTTCTGAACGAATCCGAGCCGATGATTATGTGATCCAGCACGTGTATCCCGAGGATTTTACCCGCTTCGACGAGAGTTCGGGTTATCTTGATGTCGTCTTGACTCGGCGAGGGGTCGCCGCTCGGGTGGTTGTGAATGAGGATCACCGAATAACAGCCTTCGGAGACGGCTGCCCGGAACGTTTCGCGAGGGTGCACGAGGGAGCCGGAGAGCGTGCCCTGAGTAACATCGACGATTTTGATAAGTTCGTTTTTAGTGTTCAGGAGAGCGACCTTGAAGGTTTCCTGTTTGAGGGGAGAGAGTTCGTTTTTCAGGAGATCGAAAATGACGGAAGGGGAATCGATTATGGGTTTCCTGCCGTCCCTGTGGGACCCGGCACGGCGGCCGAGTTCGAAAGCTGCGCATATCTGGCAGGCTTTCGCGGCGCCTATTCCTTTAATTGACGAGAGGGCGGCGACGTCCGCGGAGGCGAGGTTTTCGAGCGAACCGAATTTCGCGAGGAGATGGCCGGCAAGTTCGACCGCGGTGCTGCGCGAGTCGCCCGTTCTAAGCAGGATTGCTATAAGTTCCGGATTGGAAAGCGAGGCCGCGCCGGTGGATTCGAGTCTTTCCCGGGGCCGCTCGTGCGAGGGAAGGTCTTTTATAGTGTATCTTTCCACCATGTTTCCAGCCGTCTATCGAAACAGTGTCGCGAGGCTCACTTCTTCAACGCTTTTTCTATCGCTTTCACTGATAGAAGGAAGTCTTGCTCCTCATTCTGTTTAAGCGCGTTCAGGACGAGATTTTCAAGGATTATTCCAACGATCGGGATATCGACTTTCAGCTCGATCTCGAACGTGCGGTCGCATTTATCCGCGCCCTTTTGCAGAAACACCGTTTTTCCTTTGCACGTGACCTGCTTTTTCAAATAGTGCGGTACTATGACGAAGCTATAGGTCTTTGTTTTCCGGTTCCATTCGCTGTGTTCGAACCATGTCAGCATTTTCGGTGAAATGATGTGTTGCAAGGATTTGGGGATTTGGCTGTGGGCGCACCATTCCTTCGTCGCGACCCTCCGGTCGTCGATATCTTTCTCCTCGATGACCTTCCAAGCGGTCACATTTTCGAGTTCCTGCATGTCGTATCCCTGATCCGTGTCGAGCAGAATTTTCGTCACTACATCAGCCGGGTAATTGAAGATGCGGCTTTTTCTGTATTTCATCCGAATTCCTCCAAATACTGACGTTGCCGGGCCGCAGCACGTTTTTTCATTGTAAATCATATTGAGAAGTAGTCAATGAAAAAGAAGATTAGAAATAATAATTTTAGGGAATGTCGAAATTCAATGTGTGGGTTGACACATTGACAAAGTGTACTAAAATCGATTGAAGTGCAATCAACCGGGGCGAATATGCGCCGGATAAGGGATAGTGAGGTTACGGAACCGGAGATGCGAGACGACAACCCTCCACAGCGTATGAGAAACTCCGTAAGTCGCACTTCCCTTGAAGTGTGACTCATTCAATTTCTCATCGCTAATTAAAATCTGAATTTCGGGTTAGTCAGATCGCCCATGATGGCAGCGCGTTTAGACGCGTGCGCCGTGGAGACTTTGCATGAAGCTGTCCGCGAGAATTTATTACAACATCAGAAAAATGCTAAAGATGATGCGGATATTTTTCATGGTCGTGGGGCCGGGGCTTCTTGTCATGGTGGCGGACAACGACGCTGGCGGAATCACGACATACGCGGCCACTGGCGCCAAATTCAAGTACGCGTTTATATGGGTTCTGATCCTGCTCGTGCCGATAACGTATTTCGTGCAGGAGATGACGATGCGGCTCGGCGTGGTGTCTAAGAGGGGCTTCGCGGAAGCGGTGTTCGACGGTTTCGGGGCCGGGTGGGGCTGGTTCACGCTCACCGCGATGATGTTGTCCTGCTGGCTGACGCTTGTGACGGAGTTCATCGGCATAGCTTCGGCGCTGAAGATATTCGGCGTGCCGGCGTGGGTGTCAGTGGCGATCGTCTGCATGGTCATGTTCGCGATGGTGGCGTCCGGGAGCTACTGGACGTGGGAGAAGATAGCGCTGTTGTTCTGTATCGTGAATTTCATATACGTGCCGGCGGCGATAATGGCGCGCCCGAGCGTTCACGAGATGTTGTCCACCGGACTGATTCCGAATCTGCCGGGGGGGCGTCTCACCGGAGGAATACTACTTTTCATAATGGCTAACATAGGTACGACTGTCTGCCCGTGGATGATCTTTTTTCAGCAGAGCGCGGTGGTTGATAAGGGAGTCCCGGAACGGGACATAAAGTGGTCGCGGCTCGAAACGTTCATCGGGGCCGTTCTCACGTCCACGGTCGCGATATTCATCGTGGTTCTGACGGGGAAGCTTCTGTTCCCGCACACCCCGGTTGACAGTGCGGACACGGCGGCCCGCTGGATCATGCTGCACAACAACCGGACGATAGGCGTGTGTCTCGCCGTGGGGCTCATGAACGCCGGGCTCCTCGGGACGATCTGCATCTCGCTTGCAAGCTCTTGGTCTTTCGGCGAGGTTTTCGGCTGGGCGCATTCGCTTAACAAGAAAGTGCGTGAAGCGCCTTGGTTCTACATGCTTTACGCTCTAATGCTGATTTCGGCCGGCGCCATGGTGTTGCTCTCGAAGCCGGGCACGCTCATACTGATAGTTCTTTTCGTGCAGGTGGTGGCCACGACTCTGATGCCCGCCTGCATGGTGTTTTTAATGATTTTGCTGAACGACAAAAGAATCGCCGGGAAATGGGTGAATAGACCGATCGACAACTATGTGAACGGGGTTAACGCGGTGGTTTTGATTGCTCTTTCCACCGCATACAACGTGCTTGTGTTGTTTCCGGCGCTTTTGCCGAAGTGAAAGCGGTTCGGCCGCATCGGCGGCCGCGAGCGCGAGAACTGTCCCGCCGGGCCGGCGGACGTTGGTGGATTCATGCTGAACTTTGTGGAAAAACTTTTTAATTTTGAAAAATTCCGCGAGATAAACTCGCATTTCCGCACGGGGTCCGTGAAATTGTCTCTTTCGGCAAGGGTGATCCTTGTATTGCTTAAACTATATTTATTTGTGATGGTGGGGTTGCTGGTGGTCAAATTTTATTATATTTTTTCTGGAGGCAACCTATGA
>JAKLIR010000194.1 GCA_022709505.1 bacterium
CCGGTGCAATGTTCATAGCGGCGAACTGCTTCGTTGTCGTCGCATTTTTTCGTTCACGTACATCCCGGTACGCTCACATCTAAGATGCTCCTTCCGCCTTGCATTTCATCCGCTCTGAATCATTGCTTCCGAATCCAAATGACGGATTCGGTTTCAATCCGGATTCAGGTTGAATCCGCGGCCCGATCTTTGAACGGAGCGAGCGGCGGTCGAACGTTTTAGGTCGCGCGGTCCGGTTACTTTCTGTCTTCGTAAGTGCTGATATTGTGAGAGACGGCGGTTTCGCTTACGACCGTCCATCCCGAAGCCTGTTTCTGGACCACCGCCTGAAGCTGAGTGGTTTCGATGGTGGCGAAGTTGGCGCCGCCCGCGTTCGGAGGCAGCCAGCGGGTGATTTCCGTCGCGTCGATCGTCGCGCTCGTAGGAGTCTTCACCATCTTCGTGATCTTCAATTTCGTATCGATGAGCGAAGGCACCTCGGTCCCCGCGGGCGGGGTTTGCTGCGCCTGTGTGGTGACCGCCGCTTTGCGATATTGCCTGTAGGCCTTCGCGGCGGGCGCCTCTATGATGTGGAAGTACCATAATCCGGCAAGGATTGCGCCTATGATCGCTATCAATCCTATGATTTTCATTTCTTGCTCCTTGTGCGCCGATCTGTTTTGCACCAATTGTAGCACGCCGCGGCGCAAGGCTTCAATAAAATTTGATTACACCTTTGAAAATAAGGGCGGACGGTCTTCATTCCGCTGTGCGTGTTTGGTATGGTTGCGGGCAATGATATGTTAACCCGGATTTTTTATCGGAAAAATCCGGGAAATCGTAAAAGGGCGATCCACGGTGTTGCATCATCGACTCGAACTCGGTCACATACGAAACAGTATGCTCCCTCATTCTCGCTCGATGCGTCTTGTATCTCATCCCTTTTTCCGATTTCAACCCACATTGGTGAAAAATGTGGATTAAAATGTAATTGATCGATAATAGAGGCCGAGGAGTGCGCCGGTGACGAATGGAACCGAAGAGAGCCGGGCTGAGAAGCTGAAGAAGATCGTGCTGGACGCGCCGTATGTGATTTGCATCGAGCGGGCGCGGTACGTGACGCGTGCGTGGCGGGCGAACGAACGGGCGCATCCCTCGATCCGCGCGGCGCGCGCGTTTGAGAACACGCTGCGGAACATGACGGTCTTCCTGCTCGACGAAGAGCTGATAATGGGGAACACGTCGAGCGCGATAGTGGGCACGCTGCTGCCCGTCGAGCGCGGCGACATGAATGTGATCCTCGAGATCGACATTGACAATCTGCTGACGCGGCCGCGGAAGCCGTACGTCATCGATCCGGCGCATCGCGAGGAGCTTGTTCGCGACATACTGCCGTATTGGCGGGGGCGGACGGTGCGCGACGCCCGGCGCGCGCGACACGAGGCGGAGGGGCTTCTTCCGCGCCCGAGGGTATCGCCCCGCGGGCTCGTCGAACTTTATCGCGCTTTCGGCCCTGAGCGGCTTGTGTCCGGATACGAGCGTTTCATCAAGGGCCGCGAGCGGCATTTGCGGCAGGCTTCAGATGAACTCCCCTTAAATCTGCCGAACCTCGTCAACAACGTTTTCGACGTTCAGGGGCACCTCGTAATCGGCAACAAAAGAGTGCTCGAACTCGGCTTCGAGGGAATACGGGAGATGGCGGCGGAAAAGCTGAGCGGGTCTTTGAGCGAGGGTCGCCGCGCGTTCCTCGAGTCGGTGATGATCTGCTGCGACGCGGCGCGGGAGTTCGGCGCGCGGTTCGCGGCGCTCGCGAGGACGAAGGCTGAGGCCGAAGAGAACCCAGCGCGGCGCGGCGAGCTGCTCGACATGGCGGCTCGCGTGGAGCGAGTCCCTTGGTCGGCGCCGCGTAATTTCCGGGACGCCGTGCAGTGCGTGTGGTTCACGCAGGCGATGTCGATGATAAGCTACGGAATGACGGGCATCTGCGCGGCCGGGAGGCTCGACCAGCTTCTCATGCCATACTACGCCTCGGACGTCGCGCTCGGCGACATCGATCAGCGGGCCGCGCTCGAACTGATCGAGGAACTGCTCATCAAACTCAGCGTCAATCTGATAATGCTTCCTTCCTATGCGAAAGACACGGGCTCGGAGCTCGGAGCGGACAGTATGGCTGTCACGCTCGGCGGCGTCCGGCCCGACGGCGCGGACGGAACGAACGAGCTGTCATACCTGTTTCTCGACGGGATAGCGGGGCTTCGAGCGATGTCCAACTCGTATTCGGTGCGGCTGCACCGGGGAGCGCCGCCCGAGTTTGTAGAGAAGGTTGCGGCGGTGCATGGAAAGACATCGGGGATCGCCCTGTTCAACGACGACGCGATAGCCCCGCTGCTCGAAAGTTGCGGCTGCACGCCCGAACACGCGCGCGACTATGCGGTGATAGGCTGCGTCGAGCCGACTTCGCAGGGAAACACGTTCGGTTGCACGTCCGGGAACGACGTGTCGCTCGTGGGCGCTCTCGAGATGACGCTTAACCGGGGCCGATTGATCGTCATGGGCCGGCCGACAGGCCCGGACACCGGCGACCCGGTGAAATTCAAATCGTTCGAGCAACTGATGTCCGCCTATAGGCGGCAGATCGCGCATTCCGTGGGTCTTGTGGCGCGCTTTGTGAACATCAAGGACGCCGTCTATATGCACGGCTATCACAACCCGTTCATTTCGGCGACGCTCGAAGGGTGCGTTGAGAACGCGGAGGACATGACGCAGGGGGGCGCTACCTACAATTTCGCGTCGATAGGGGGCCGCGGACTCGGCACCGCCGCGGACTCGCTCGCGGCTATTAAAAAGTTCGTGTTCGACGAGGGAAAGGTGTCGATGGGAGAGTTGCTCGAAGCGTTGCGGACGGGCTTCTCCGGCCGAGAGAAATTGAGGCGGATGCTTGAGTCGCGCGCGCCGCGATACGGCCGTGACGACACCGAGGCGGACGAGATCGCGCGCCGGATAGTCGCGATGTTCTGCGAGGAGGTCGCGAGGCATCGGTCGGCGCGAAAGAACGGTCTGTTCAGGCCGGGTTTCTTCTCTTACGGAATGCACGTTCACGAGGGATCGCTTCTGTGCGCCACGCCGGACGGGCGGCCGGTGGGCAGGCCCATCTCGAACAGTCTTTCCCCTACTACGGGCTCCGAGATAAAAGGGCCGACGGCGACCATGCGCTCGGCGGCTCACATAGATCAAACCGCCGTCACGAACGGTTGCTCGCTCAACATGAAGCTGATGCCGACGCTGCTTGAAACGCCGGAGGGACGAATGAAATTCGCGGCGCTCGTCCGCGGCTATTTCGCGATGGGCGGAATGCACGTGCAATTCAATGTAGTGGACGACGCCACGCTCCGCGACGCGCAGCGCAGGCCCGAGCTATACCGCGATCTCATTGTGCGCGTTTCCGGCTACGTCGCCTATTTCACGGACCTCGGCCGCCCCATTCAGGACGACATCATCCGCCGAACTACATTCAAGGATTTCTAAAATCTATCAATGGAAAACAACTGGGGGCATGGAAAATGGATTGGAGCGCAGTATGTGTTATTAACTTAATCCCATGAAATCAATCTTGTCCCACGCCTTCAAGAATCACGGCGGGAATATTACTGTTTTTCCCTTTAAAAGGGCTGTCGGTGTATGATTTAAAATTGGTTTGTAGCCATTCTCCGAATTTATTGGTATCGAATGCATTTATATCCGAGGAGGAAGCCGGTTTTTTCGTGGAAATTCTTTTTCTTGTTGCCGCTTTTTTGATATTTGCTTTCTGCATTTATCCGAGCTCCTTTAGATATTAAGATTAAATTATATAGTTTTATACAAGATTTGCCAGTAGAAACCCAATTTCTTGAGTCCTGTCTTGAATCGTGTCTAATAATTTTTTCATTGCTTCTTTGACATCCCATCCGGGGATAGGAATTTCAGAATCTATGCAAAGCACTCCAAGTATTTGCCTTTCACTCATGTTTTTGATCAGGGTAGGATTGGAAATTATTATTGGCACATAGAGATAAATCCGCGAGGGTCTGTTGAAATTTTTTATCGTATCAGCGGGAATATCCTTGAAGTGTTTGCGCCAATGAGCAACGTACTTTGTTGAATCTGTCGGGTAATCGTAAGGAATATAAAAATAATCTGATTTTCCTCCTGAAAAGCATTTATGGACAGGATTGTTATCTTCGCGAAAAACTATTTTTGATTTATCTTTCAAAATGCCTCTTGGATATTGATATCTCAATATGCTTACATAGTATAATTTCTCATAAGAATTATGTAAGATTATGGACGCACGGACGCGAGCTTTTTCCTTGTCGACGCCCTTTTTGCCGAATTTATCGAATATATTGTTGATTTCTTTGGTTATAACACCAAGCGCATCTACAATCGAGGTCTTAATTATGTTGATTTTTTGCACCTTTTTGGGTATGTTGGTCGATCCAATGTTTTTTGATTTGATCGCAAAATTGAATATTTCGATGTTTTTGTTGTGTTTTACAAGGACTTCTCCTAAAGAAATCGCTGATTGGTCGTCTTTGTTGCGGATGAGGTCAGAATAGCTTTTGTGAAAATTATCATGAAACAGAATGTGATCATTACCGGAAACCGACAAAATTCTTGCTGCGTCATTGATTGGTGTTCCAATATAATTTTTACAGTTTTCTCCGAAGTCATCGACTTCGAAAACGGAACCGTAATTTATCCCGAATCGCAAATCTATTCCTTTTTTCTTCATGTTTTCATATACGTTTGATACAAAAGAAATGATTTTTTTTATCTTTGATTGAGGATTATCGGCGTCAACAATTAGAAGGAATCCATCTCCGGTTAGGCGGAGAAATAGAAATTCTTTGTTGACAATCAAAGATTCTTTTTTGACTATCTTTTTGAGTGATTCTACAATTTCCCGTTGCTCGTCGCTTGAGTGGCGAAGTGTAAAATTAGCTACATCAGAAAGAACGACGAAGACATTTTTGGTTATCACGGACTCTTGCGGTGACAAAGCAGTATTTTCCATTTTGTTGACCTTTGACTGGAAGCCTATATGTAAGTATATGTGAAAATTTTTATTCTGACTTCACTTTATCAGAAACCAACTCATTTGTAAAGGTGCGGCGCAAATGTGGTTTTGGTGTATCGGTATACTTATGTCATAATATGATCAAGTCCCGGCGCATATACGTCGGAAACACAGGAGATTTTTATGTTCGTGAGAAAAAAACGGGAGATTTTTTTCTTCGTTGTAGCAACTTTCGTGATAGCAATTTTGTTTTCCTCTCGAGATTCATTCGCGGCGACGAAAGCGCCCGGGGTCGCACGGGTTGGGAACGCGGCGGTGGAGCGTGTGATCAGTGTGGCGGGCGGACGGCTCGGCACGGTGGAGATCGCGAACAAACGGACGGGCGCGAAGCTTAAGACGGCGGAGGAGTTCGCGTTCACGTTGATGGATGGAAAACGGGTGTCATCGAAGAATTTTTCGTGCGGCGCGCCGGAGCGGAACAAGGAAGGCGTGACCGTGCTTTGCCGCAACGAAGAGCTGCGGATCGACGCTCGCGTGTCCTATTCCGCGCCGAAGGATAAACCGTGGATGAGAAAGAGCGTGTCGTTGAGGAGCGCGGGGGGAACACCGGTGGATGTCGATTCGCTGACGGTGGAGCATTTCGCGGCCGCGCGGCCGGCCGACGTCGGGGGCATGGGACAGCCGGTTTATATAGCGGGGCAGTTCTTCACGGGTCTTGAACATCCCGCCGGATACAACACTATAGAAAAGGGCGGAGACGTGACGCTCACTCATTATCCGGGCTGGAAGCTCGGCGGCGAATGGCGCACGAGCAAGAGCGCCGTGATCGGAGTCTCCGCGGCGGGCGGCGTGGAGAAGGCGTTCACTAATTATGTGAACTCGTTTCGAAGGCCTCCGCGCCCGATTATTCTGTATAATTCGTGGTTCGATTTCCGGCGTCCGGGAATGAACGACCGCGAGCTACGCCGCACGTTCGACGGTTTTAAGAAGAATCTCGATCCGTTCGGTGTGAATCTCGGAACTTTCGTGATCGACGACGGCTGGCAGAGGTTCGATAAGCTCTGGGTTCCGGATCAAATGCAGCTTCCGAAAGGATTCGACCCGTTGAGCAAATATCTAAGGGAAAACGGTTCCGCACTGGGGCTTTGGATGCCGCTCTGCGGCTACGTGCTCAACGCGGAGGCTACGGCGAAAGTCGGCAATTACGAAATTTCGCCCAACCACAGATATATCTGCCTCGCCGGCGAGCGTTATTTTTCCGCAATGAAAGAACGCGTGCGCGAGCTGATTCTCGGCAGGAAAGTGAACTACTTCAAACACGATTTTAACTTCCTCGACTGCACGGGGAACGGGCCCGGCCAGCGGCCGACGCACAACCAGAGTTTCGAGGCGAACACGGACGCGGAGATCGCGCTTCTCGATTACATGCATTCCTTGAACCCCGATGTGCTGCTCAACGTAACTTCGTACAT
>JAKLIR010000195.1 GCA_022709505.1 bacterium
ATTCAGCAGAAGAACCTATATGTTTTTATGTCCGCGGAAAATGAAGGGAAAAGGTTTGCGGAACAACTCGTCGAAGCGGGCGTTCAGGTCGGCTGGTCAACGAGGCTCGTTCCGTTCGGACCGGATGTATCCGCGACTGTATTCGCGATAGGCTTCGCGACACGTACGGCAATGTCGTTCGGAGGGATAGCACCCGGCGATTTCAGAAAGATACTCATTTACAACAAAGACCGCTGTTTTGCGTTCGCGATGCCGCTCGGTTTCGTAAGCGACGAGTGGTATGCCAACGCCGCGGGAGCGATCAACTGGGGGTTCCCGGCAATCGCGGACACCCCGATTCCCGAAGTGTTGCCGACGGGGATATGTACTTACGAACACGTCGTGTCGAACATCCCTCATGACAAAATAGTAGCCAAGGCCGTTGAAGTGAGAGGGCTTCAGATACAGGTGTCGGAAGTGCCGATTCCGGTGGCGTACGGGCCGGCTTTCGAGGGTGAAAGGGTGCGGGGCGAGGACATCTACCTTGAATGCGGGGGAGGCAGGACGGACATGGTCGAGGTCGTGACGAGCGCTCCGATGGATGAGGTGACAGATGGAGCGGTGACGGTGATCGGTCCGGACATTAAAGATATAGCGAAGGGCTCGAAACTCCCGATGGGGATACACGTGCAGGTCGCCGGCAGGAAGATGGAGCCGGACTATGAACCGATTCTCGAAAGGCAGATTCACCACCTGATAAACTACGCTCAGGGCGTGATGCACATAGGGCAGCGCGACATAGCATGGATACGCATCAGCGAAAAAGCGGTGGCGAAGGGTTTCGAGGCCGCGCATCTCGGAAAGATACTTCATGCGAAACTTCATTCGGATTTCGGCGCGATATTCGATAAACTTCAGGTATTCATATACACGGGTGAAAAGGACGTCAAAGACCTACTCGAAAAAGCGAGGGCGATCTACAGGGAGCGCGATGCGAGAATCGAGGGCATGAAGGACGAGACGACTCAGGTTTTCTATTCATGCACGCTGTGCCAGTCGTTCGCACCCAATCACGTTTGCGTGGTGACGCCTGAGCGGACAGGGTTGTGCGGCTCGTACAATTGGCTCGACTGCAAAGCTTCAAACGAGATAAATCCCACCGGACCGAACCAACCGATCGAGAAGGGCGCTACTCTCGATTCGAAAATGGGCAGGTGGCACGGAGTGGATGAGTTCGTGAAACGCGCGTCGCGGGGGAATATAACTCATTTCAACATATACAGCATTATGGATTCTCCAATGACGACGTGCGGATGCTGCGAGTGCATCGCGGCGGTGCTGCCGATGTGCAACGGGATAATGACCGTGAACCGCGATTATAGCGGAATGACTCCGAGCGGCATGAAATTTACGACGCTCGCCGGCACGATAGGCGGCGGGATTTCGACGCCCGGTTTTATCGGACACTCGAAATATAACATCGGACAGCGGAAATTCATTTCGGCCGAAGGCGGTATCCTTAGATTGGTGTGGATGCCAAAATCGCTGAAAGATGAGGTCGCGGACAGGTTTAGCGAGATGGCGAAGACACTCGGCGTGCCGGACCTTCTCGACAAGATCGCGGATGAAACCGTCGGAGAGACCGAGGAGGATATCCTCCCATTCCTCGAAAAAGCGGGGCATCCCGCGCTCGCCATGGACCCGATTTTGTGAACCGTTCGTGAACAACAAGGAGATTACGAAATATGGCGTTGACCGGAATCGAGATATTTAAGAAACTACCTAAGACGAATTGCAAGGACTGCGGTTTTCCGACGTGCCTCGCATTTGCTATGAGTCTCGCCGCCGGCAAGGTTGAACTCGACCGGTGTCCTCACGTTTCGGAGACGGCGAAGGCGGAGCTTTCAGCTTCATCCGTGCCGCCGATAAGGCAGTTCAGCATTGGGACGGGCGAGACAGCGGTGACGGTGGGCGGTGAAACCGTCGAGTTCAGACATGAAAAAACTTTCGTGAACAAACCTCCGATAGCGCTCCTGATCACGACGGATATGACGGATGAAGAAATACGCGGACGGGCGGCCGCCGTTAAGGAAATGGTATATGACAGAGCGGGGGCCACGCTGAAACTCGATATGATCGCGCTGAAAGACACCGGTAATAATTCGGATGCCTTCCGCGCATTAGTGAAGAAGTCGAGGGAATTGTGCAATCTCCCGATGATTCTGATGAGCGGGAATATGGATTCATTGCGAGCCGGTGTCGCTGAGCTTCAGGACGAGAAGCCGCTGCTTTGTTCAGTTACTCCGGATAATGCGGAAGAGATGATCCCGTTATTGAAAGAGTCGGGTTGTCCGGTTGTCGCGAGAGCCGATGGGTACGATGCTCTTTGCTCGCTTGTGGAGAAGCTCACGGCGGCGGAATTGAAGGACATCGTGCTCGATTCCGGTTCGAGAAAGCTCAAGAAAACGTTCGAGGAACAGGTTCAGATCCGCCGGGCAGCTTTGCGGAAGGCATTCCGTCCGTTCGGATATCCCACGATAACGTTTCCGTGCGAGATGACGGACGACCCGGCGATGGAAATTCTGATAGCGGCGACGTTGGCGGCGAAGTATTCCGGCATAGTGGTCATATCTTGCGCGGCTGGCGAGAATGTTTTTCCGTTGCTTTTATCGAGAATGAATATTTTTACCGACCCGCAGCGGCCGATGGCGACGGACCCGGGGATTTATCCGATCGGCGAACCTGACGAAAATTCACCCGTGCTTATAACGACGAATTTTTCGCTTACATACTTCATCGTCGCCGGCGAGATCGAATCCGCGAGAGTTCCGGCGTGGCTTCTTATAATGGATTGCGAAGGCTACTCCGTGCTCACAGCGTGGTCGGCCGGTAAGTTCACTCCGGATCTGATCTCCGATTTCGTGAAACGCACCGGGATAGAGAGTAAAGTGGCGCGGAAAGCTCTCACTATTCCCGGATACACCGCACATATAAGCGGCGAACTCGAGGATACCTTAAAGGGTTGGGAAATACTCGTCGGTCCGAGAGAGGCTTCCCATATCCCGGCGTATCTGAAAAATTACGGATCCTCCTGAAAAGGAGAAATGCATGGCATTCACGATAGCCGTCGCGGGCAAGGGCGGAACGGGTAAAACAACGATAGCTTCTCTCGTCGTGAGGTATCTCGTATCGAGAGGCATGACACCCGTGCTCGGCGTCGATGCGGACCCGAACTCGAATCTCGCAGAGGCTTTCGACACCCGCGTGACACGGACCATAGGAGATGTGCTCGGCGATTTCGTGAAGAAAAAGCCGGACATCCCTCCCGGCATGACCAAGGAGTCCTACCTTGAAGTTCATCTCAACTCGGTGGTTATCGAAGGCAAGGGAATGGATTTCATCGTTATGGGAAGGAAGCACGGTCCCGGCTGCTATTGCTACCCGAACGTCCTGTTGAAAAATTTCGTGGATAAGCTCGCGTCCAATTACAGGTATGTAGTCATGGACAACGAGGCCGGCATGGAGCATGTGAGTAGAAAAAACGTTGAACACATCGATCTTCTTCTGCTCGTGTCGGACCACACAGCGAGAGGATTGCGCGCGGCGCTTAGGATTAATACCATACTCGATGAAATGGGCACGCCTGTGAAGAATAAGGCGCTTGTCATAAATAGATTCGATGAAACGAACGAGCGGGCGCTGCGGGACGACGTGCGGAAGATAGGCGTCGATTCCGTTTTCAAAGCGCCTTTCGACGAGGTGCTCGGGAGGATTGATGTTGATAACACGCCGGTAATGAGCCTCGAAGACGGATCGCCGGCGGTGACTGTCGTAAACGCTATGTTTGACGAGCTTTTGAAATAGCGCGAAGATTCACTGAAGAGGTGGAATATGGATTGCAATATGGATGAAAAAGAGAGCTGGACCGGCGCGAAAGTGAAAGTTGTTGGAGGTTGTTACGAGAAAGGCGCGCCCGGCGCAAAGCTCAGATGGAAGAATAAAATCGCGGACAGGAGCGAATATGTGAAGTATCTGACCGCCGCTGAAAGATACTGGTACAGTCCGCTCGATGATTGGTATGGGAGCGAGAAGCGCAGGGGGCCGGCCTGAGAAAAAGGAACCGGAAGAAATCCTCGGAGGGATTAAATGTCTTTTGAAATAGACAAACTCAAATACACCGGAAAAATAAAGGAAGTCGGATTCGGTGCAAAGGGCGATGTGATAGTCGGTGGAGAGGATAGTTATCCCTTTTATATGTTTGAAGGGAACGAGGGTGCTGGAGTAAAGATCGCCATGGAAGTTTACGACCGTGTCGAGGACGATTGGGCGCCGGCCGCGGTGGCGCCGTTCGCGGATGTAATCAACGATCCCGTGGCGTGGGCGTTGTCGAATGTGAGCAAATACGGTGCGGACATGATCGCGTTGCAGCTTGCGGGGACCGATCCGAACGGCGCTAACGTCGGCGCCGAGGAAGCGGCCGCACTCGCAAGGAAAGTCGCGGACGCGGTCAGCGTGCCGGTGATCGTTTACGGGAGCGGAAACGTCGAGAAGGATGCAGATGTCCTGAAAAAAGTCGCAGAGGCGTGCGAAGGAAGGAACGTTCTGATAGGCCCCGTGCAGGAGGGCGACTTCAGGCAGATTGCCGCGTCGTGCATCGGGTACAAGCAACTCGTCGCGGCGACTACGCCGATCGATATCAATCTCGCGAAGCAGTTGAACATTCTGCTTGAGAACCTCGGTGTGTCTGCTGATAGAATGGTGATAGATCCGACGACCGGCGGGCTCGGATACGGGTTGGAATACACTTACTCCATCATGGAGCGGATTCGGATTGCGGCGCTCGTTCAAATGGACGACCAGTTGAGGAGGCCGATAATATGCGATCTCGGGAAAGAGGCGTGGAAGTGCAAGGAGGCGCGCGGCGCGGATCCGGATGTGAAGTTCGGCGATCCCGCGAGGAGGGGGATTATGATAGAGGCTGTCACGGCGGTATTGCTTTTGCTCGCCGGTGCGGATATCCTCGTCATGCGGCATCCTGACTCCGTCGCACTTGTTAGGAAGTACGTGGATTTGATGATGAACTGAAAGAGATGGGGCCGGAAAAACATATCGGAGGTTTTTCAAATGGCGGAAATAATAAACGGAAAAGCGATATCGGAAGAAGTCAAAGCCGGAGTAAAAACTGGGGTCGAGGAATTGTTCGATAAGACGGGGGTGCGCGCCTGCCTATCGGTGATACTTGTGGGAGACGATCCCGCGTCGCAGGTTTATGTGAGAAACAAGAAAATCGCTTGTGAGGCGTGCGGGATAAAATCCATCGAGCACAGATTACCGGCGTCCGCCACACAGGACGAACTGCTCGGTATCATCGCCGAACTCAACGCCGATCCCGGAGTGCACGGAATTCTTTGCCAACTGCCGGTGCCGAAGCAGATTGATGAGAACGAAGTGCTTCTCGCCATCGATCCGCGTAAAGATGTGGATGGTTTCCATCCGATGAATGTTGGAAAATTCATGACGCTCAAAAGTTTCGAGGACATAGTTGAGCGGGGCGTTTTTCTTCCTTGCACGCCGCACGGGTGCATCGAGCTTCTCGAGAGGAGCGGCGTCGTACTCAAAGGAGCGGACGCGGTCGTTATAGGCAGGAGCAATATAGTCGGGAAACCCGTCGCCATGATGCTGTTGTCCAAACACGCGACGGTGACGATATGCCATTCGCGGACGAAGAACATCAGCGAGATAGTAAAAAGAGCGGATGTGGTGGTGGCGGCTGTCGGAATACCCGGATTCGTGAAGGGCGAATGGATAAAGAGAGGCGCCGCCGTGATAGATGTTGGTATGAATAGGATTGATGATCCTACGGCGTCCAAGGGGTCGAGACTTGTCGGGGATGTCGAGTTCGATAAAGCGGCGGAAGTCGCGGGTTGCATAACTCCCGTGCCCGGAGGAGTCGGCCTCATGACAGTGGCGATGCTCATGAAAAACACACTGACTTCGGCGACGTGCTTTGCGAGAAACAAAGCGTAAATAAATCATCGGTAGCGGCAAATGGAAGATCAGGCGCGAAAACCGAATGAAGATACGGATTTGAGAGAAGCTGTTCTGAAGGCCGTGTCTTGTGAGCACAACCTAATGGGCGCGCTGCTTTCAATTCAGGAAGAAGTCGGTTACCTGCCGCTCGAAGCGATGGAGACTCTCGCGGAGTTGACGGGAGAGTCCGCCGCGAAGATTTACGGGGTGGCGACTTTTTACAACCAATTCAGGTTCAAACCTCTCGGCAGGCGCCACATACGAGTTTGCATGGGAACGGCGTGTCACATAAAAAGAGGCGATGTCGTGCTCGACTCATGGAAGAGACGATTGAACATTGAAGAAGGCGGAATCACCGAGGATGGAGGTCACAGCCTCGAACGAGTGGATTGCGTCGGATGTTGTTCGTGCGCTCCGGTCTGCGTGGTTGACGGAGAGGTTCATGCGAAGATGACGCCGACTTCGGTCGATGGAATACTTATCGAGCATGGCGT
>JAKLIR010000196.1 GCA_022709505.1 bacterium
GTCTTCTCGCGAGCGCATCCGGGCTGACCGTGGCCGAGATCATGGCGTTCAGGAAAAAACTCAGAGAGAACGGTATATCGTTCAAAGTTTACAAGAACAAGCTGATCAAGCGCGTGGTTGAAAACAGGGCGGACGCCGGAGAGATGATGAAACTGCTCGACCATCTTAAAGGGCCGACCGGGGTTGCATTCTCCCAGTCCGATCCTATCGTGGCGACGAAGCTGTTCGCGGATTATGCATCCGAGAATGAGAAATTCTCTCTCAAGGCGGCGTGCTACGAGAAGAGCTACTGGGATGCCTCAACCATGAAGCAGATGTCTCAGCTCGGTTCCAAATCGGCGATATACGGCAGACTCATAAGCACGATGAAGGCGCCGTTGTTCAAACTTGTTTACGTATTGCAGTCTCCGTCGAGCAAGCTCGTGGGAACTTTGAAGGCCGTCTCGGAAAAATCCTAATGAAGGTTGTATATCCCCTTGCTACACATGGGGATTCGATAAAAAATAACACGCTGGAAAGCAGCATAGCAATAAGGAGGTGAAAGAATGAACGTTCAGTCAGTATTCACAGAGATTAAGGGCGCGACGATGGCGGAGATCAACGAACTTGCAACCATGTTGCAGGATGAGTTCGGAGTATCCCCGATGATGGCAGCCCCCGCTGCGGCGGCAGTCGCGACGGCGGCGGAGGCCGAAGAAGAAAAAACGGAATTCGACGTCATCATTACATCCGTATCCGACAAGAAGATCCCGGTGATCAAGGCCGTAAGGGAAATCACCGATCTCGGATTGAAGGAAGCAAAAGACCTCGTCGAGAACACTCCGGCGAAGGTAAAAGAAGGCGTATCCAAGGAAGACGCCGCGAAATTCAAGGCGAAACTCGAGGAAGCCGGCGCGACCGTGGAAGTCAAATAAATACCGATATTCAAATGAGGAGGACTTTTCAGCCGTTTAAGGGTCTCTCCTCATTTTATTTGCTTTGGTATTTTCAGATTTGCCGCGCGGTTGAGCCTGCAACCGGGTATTTAACGACTGAGAGGTGCGCTGATGGGTGCGTTTAAAGACGCATACAACAGAACGAACTTCAAGGAATATACTTTCACGAAGCTGACATCGATTCTCGGCGTCCCAGACTTGATCGAGATTCAGACGCAATCGTTCAAGTGGCTCAAGGAAGAGGGCCTGATAAGCCTTTTCAGGAGCATTTCGCCCATAGAATCCGTCGTTTCAACAGCAGACGAAGGGCTCATTCTCGAGTTCCTCGATCTCGACTTCGATGAACCTAAATATTCCCCGGAGGAATGCAAGCGTAGGGAGAAAACCTACGAAGCCGGGCTGAAGGTCAAGGCAAGACTCATCGACCGGAAGACCGGAGAGATAAAAGAGCAGGAAGTTTATCTCTGCGAATTCCCCATAATGACGGATTACGGGACGTTTGTGTTCAACGGCGCCGAGCGTGTGGTGCTCAGCCAGTTGATCAGGTCCCCCGGCGTCTATTTCTCGGCCCCCAAGGGCATAACGGGAATAAACTTCTTCACCGGTAAAGTGATCCCGAACAGGGGCGCATGGGTCGAATTCGAATTCGATATCAAGGGACAGGCATACATTCGAATCGATAAAACCCGGAAGATACCGATAACGACGTTCCTCAGGGCTCTCGGATTCGTCTTCGACAAAAAAGAGAGAAAAGTGATCCTCGAAGAGCCTTTCAAGGTTTCGGACCCGACCCCGGAAAAACTTCTCGGCTTCGTTCTCACAGAAGATTTGGTGGACCCGGATAAGGGCAAAACGGTGCTTAAAAAAGGAACGAAAATAACCGAGGATAATCTTGAAAAGGTACTCAAGCTTAACCTTAAAAGTTTGATACTAACTGAGAATTGCCGTGACTTTTACATGGAGGATTCCATATTAAACGCACTCGAAAAGGAATCCGAAATGACGAGAGAACAGGCGCTTCTCGATATTTATAAGAAACTAAGGCCCGGAGACATTCCGACTCTCGAGCACGCGGAACGGCTTCTCGACGGAAGGTTCTTCCTTCCCGGAAAGTACGATCTATCCCATGTGGGACGCTATAAAATAAACGAAAAACTCGTGCTCGACATCCACTCCGAAAGACTTGCTCTCACGAGGCAGGATTTCCTCGAAAGCATCAGATATCTTCTCGCGCTCAGGCTGAAAGGCAAACGCAATATAGCTCGTGAAAGATATTTTGAGGAAATACTCAGTGAAGGCGAACAGAAGTTCTTCGATCAATTCGTGGAAATCTACGGGACCGAGCCTCTTTCGGACGACATCGACCACCTCGGCAACCGCAGGGTACGCTGCGTCGGCGAACTTCTTCTAAACAGGCTTCGCGGCGCGCTGGGAATGATGGAGAAAACGATTCGCGACAGAATGATACAGTACGATTCGATGATCGCCACTCCGCAATCCCTTATCAACCCGCGACCGCTGATCGCCGCGATAAACGAATTCTTCGGAAGCAGCCCGTTGTCTCAGTTCATGGATCAGACGAACCCGCTGTCAGCGCTGACGCACAAAAGAAAACTCAGCGCGCTCGGCCCGGGCGGACTCACCCGTGAAAGAGCCGGATTCGAAGTCAGGGACGTACACCACTCCCATTACGGCAGGATATGCCCCATCGAATCTCCCGAAGGCCCGAACATCGGACTCATCGGCTCTCTCGCAACGTACGCGAAAGTGGATAAGTTCGGATTTCTTCTCACACCCTATAGAAGAGTGGACAATGGAAGGGTGACGAAGAGCGTTGAATATCTCGGCGCCGCCGCGGAGGACAGATACAACGTCGCTCAAGCCAGCGCTCCGATAGATAAAGAAGGATATTTCACACAGGACCTCGTAGCGGTGAGATCGCGGGAACGAATCGCCCGTGTCGCTCCGAAAGATGTCCATTACATGGACGTCAGCCCCAAACAATTGATTTCGGTAACCACGTCCATGATCCCGTTCCTCGAACATGACGACGCGAACAGGGCGCTTATGGGATCGAACATGCAGAGGCAGGCCGTTCCGCTGATCAAATCGGAAGCGCCTTTCGTCGGTACGGGAATGGAAAAGAAAGTCGCGAAAGACGCCGGCGCGGTTATCGTGGCGGACAGAGCAGGAAAGATATCCTATATAGACAGCATGGAAATTCGGGTGAAGGTTGACGGCAAGAGAGAGGAAGACCGGTACGAACTCATCAAGTTCGCGCGGTCCAACCAAAGCACTTGCATCAATTTCAAGCCGATAGTGAATCTCGGAGACCATGTCGAGGAAGGAACGCCTCTCGCCGACGGTCCGAACTGCGAAAACGGGCGACTCGCTCTCGGGCGGAACCTGCTCGTAGCATTCATGCCATGGCAGGGATATAACTTCGAAGACGCGATCATAGTCAGCGAGAAGCTTCTCCACGAAGACGTGTTTACATCCGTCTTCCTCGAGAAATACGACTGTGAAGCGCGCGAGACGAAACTCGGACCGGAAGAAATCACGAGAGACATCCCGAACGTAAATGAGGAAGTGCTCGAAAACCTCGACGAAAACGCGATCGTTAAAATCGGGACTCACGTAAAATCAGGAGACGTACTCATTGGAAAGGTTATCCCGAAAGGGGAGACCGAGCCTACGGCGGAAGAAAGACTTCTTCGCGCGATATTCGGAGAGAAGGCGAGAGACGTCAGAAACACATCGCTTAAAGTGCCGCACGGCGGCAAGGGCGTTGTGATCGGAGTTCTCGACTTCAATCGCGAATCAGGCGACGATTTCGCTCCGGGGAAGAACAGAAGCGTTCGTGTTTTCGTTGCGCAGAGAAGACAGGTAATGGTCGGCGATAAACTCGCCGGAAGACACGGAAACAAAGGTGTAATCTCAAAGATAGTCCCGGTGGAAGATATGCCGTTCCTTCAGGATGGAACCCCGGTTGACGTCATTCTCAACCCGCTCGGCGTGCCGTCCCGAATGAATCTCGGACAGATTCTCGAAACCCACCTCGGCTGGGTTGCTCATAAACTGAAAACGTATTATTCCACGCCGGTGTTCGAAGGGGCGACCGAGGAAGAACTCTTCCAGCTCTTGAAGAAAGCCGGAATTCCGGTGGAAGGCAAAGTGCCTCTGTACGATGGACGAACGGGCGAAGCTTTTGATGAAAAAGTGACGGTCGGATACATCTATCTGATGAAACTCAACCACATGGTTGAGGATAAGATGCACGCGAGGTCCACGGGATCGTACGCTCTCGTAACTCAGCAGCCGCTCGGCGGAAAAGCGCAGTTCGGCGGGCAGAGATTCGGAGAGATGGAAGTATGGGCTCTCATGGCGTACGGCGCGGCGGTCACTCTACAGGAACTTTTAACTATTAAGTCGGACGACATATCAGGACGCGTGAAAACATACGAGGCGATCGTGAAGCACGAGAACATTCAGAAGGCCGGAATTCCGGAATCCTTCAACGTGCTCGTGAAGGAACTTCAAGCGCTCGCTCTCGACATTCAGCTTCTCACTGGGACCGGACGGAAGATCACTGCGACGTCGGAAGACGACTCGGTGGGATCGATTCTTCTCGACGATCTCGGGATCCAGAGTCCGTCATACAAGTAACCCGCGGGCACGACAGCGGGGAAGGGACCGGATAAGAGGCAATAAGCCCGATCCGATCCCGTCGGCCTTGATAAGGAGGTTCAGCCTTGGCCAAGATGAATCTCGAAAAAATTCGACTAAGTCTCGCGTCACCTGAAACCATTAAGAAATGGTCATACGGTGAGGTGAAGAAACCTGAAACGATTAACTACCGCACGCTCAAACCTGAAAAAGACGGTTTGTTCTGCGAAAAGATTTTCGGTCCTGTAAAGGACTGGGAATGTCACTGCGGGAAGTATAAGCGGATAAGGTACAAGAATATCAAATGTGAAACCTGCGGCGTCGAAGTCACGCAGACGAAAGTCCGGCGCGAACGCATGGGGCACATCACGCTCGCAGCGGCGGTCAGCCATATATGGTATTTTAAAGGCACGCCGAGCCGCATGAGCTATCTTCTCGGCATCTCCGTTAAGGAACTCGAACGAGTTCTCTATTACGGCGATTACATGGTGACGAAAGTAAACAAGGAAGGCATCGACGAACTGATAAAAAGAATCAAGTCCGAGAAGCCGCAGTTTACCATATCACGGCTCATGCCGACTTTTGTTGAAAACACAGCGAAGCTCGAAATGGTCGAGGACGGCCAGACCGGGAAGAAATATCCGATCATAAGCAATATAAAAGTATGCGATGCCGATTTCTCAAGATCGGACCGTGAAGAGATTCAGAATGCGCTGAAGAGACTTCAGGGAAGATTCGCCGAAGACAGCGCCGTCATGCTCAAAGCTGAAAAGGGAAGCGACGGCATCGCGTCGATCTACGTTTATAGAAAAATCGGCGACGAAGAAAAAGTTCTCGGCTATCTGCCGAAGGTCTATTGCAAGTATCTGACTCCGTACGTGAAGGAAGGAACGGACGAATACGAAGCCTTCATAGAACGGGTGACCAAGGGTTTCATGGACAGAAGGAGACTCGGCATCCGGCTCGGAATCAGATTCAAGGACAAGGCTGTTTCCCAAGCCATCATGAGGAACCTGAACACGAGGTTCCAAGAATGCGAAGATGCATACAATGCGATTTACCTCGAAGAGGGAATCGAAGGCTTGAAGCAGCTTGAACCCAAGCTCACGTTGCAGACCGGAGTGCTCGGGAACGTTTACAAGTTCAGCGATGGCCGAGTGTTTAAGGAAGAAGACAGGATTTTCGAGGAGATATACGAACTCGATTTCTTCGTTCCGAGACAGCACGATAAACTAAGAACTCTCATTCGCTACCTTGCGGAATGCTATAACGATTCCTCGATCAACAACTTGTTCTCAGTGGATATGGGAGCGCAGGCTGTAAAGGAAGTTCTCACCGGCATCAACCTCGAAGAACTTTCAAAGGAACTCAGGGAAGAAGTAGTAAAGTCCAAGAAACAGAAGAAATTGAAGCTGATCAAGAGGCTCACGGTAGTAGAGGCGTTCAGAAAATCGAAGAACAAGCCCGAGTGGATGATCCTCGATGTCATACCGGTGCTTCCGCCCGACATTCGTCCCATGGTGCAGCTCGAAGGCGGCCGGTTCGCTTCGTCAGACCTGAACGACCTTTATCGAAGGGTAATCAATAGAAATAACAGACTGAAGAAACTCATCGAGATCAAGGCTCCGGAGAGCATTATCAGGAACGAAAAGAGAATGCTTCAGGAAGCCGTGGACGCAATGTTCGATAACGGCCGTCGTGGTCGTGTGCTTCGCGGCGCCAACAACCGGCCTCTGAAATCACTCAGCGATACTCTCAAAGGGAAATCCGGACGGTTCAGGCAGAACTTGCTGGGAAAACGAGTGGACTACTCCGGCCGTTCGGTGATCGTGGTCGGACCGGAGCTGAAGCTGCATCAATGCGGGCT
>JAKLIR010000197.1 GCA_022709505.1 bacterium
ACCCTTTTCAGGCGCTCTTCGAATTCGCCCCGGTATTTCGTGCCAGCGACGAGGCCGGCGAGATCGAGAGAAAGAACTCTTTTATCATAGAGGATGGAGGGAACTTCCCTTTTTATGATCAACTGGGCGAGGCCTTCGACTATCGCTGTTTTTCCGACTCCCGGATCGCCGATCAGCACCGGGTTGTTTTTAGTCCGTTTGCTCAGTACCTGTATCACGCGCTCGATTTCGAGGTCGCGGCCGACCACGGGGTCGAGTTTGTTCTCGCGGGCGAGGTCCGTGAGGTCTCGGCTGAACTCGTCGAGGAACGAGGTGCGCGATTTTTTCTTTTTGGCCGGGGCGCCTCCGGCGGGCGCTTCGCCTTCGAGCAGCGCGATCACCTGTTGGCGCGCCTTGTCGATTACAACGCCTTTGTCGCGAAGAAGCCGGGCGGCCTGCCCGTCGCTTTCGCGCACCAGCCCGAGCAGCAGATGCTCGGTCCCGATGTGCGCATGCCCGAGAGAGCGGGCTTCTTCAAAAGAAAGCTCCAACACCCTCTTCGACCCGGGTGTGAAAGCGATGTCTCTGGCTTTTCCGCGCTGCCCGGGGCCGAAGCGGTCTATCACGGCCGTCAGCAACTGGTCTATTTCCACACCCATGCCGAGCAACACTTTCACCGCGAAGCTCTCCCGGTCCTGAAGAAGCGCGAAAAGTATATGCTCCGTATCGACGTAGCTATGGTTAAGCTCTTCCGCTTTGGTCTGAGCGAGAATTATCACTCTTCTTGCATGTTCGGTAAATTTATCCCACATCCGCCTGTCCCTCACGTTAGCATTATTTAGAAGTGAAACAAAACATTTTTATTATAACGCCGGGGTGAGCCGTTTTCCATATCGGAGCGACAAACGGATGAACGGCGGCCTTGCTTCGAGCGGTTCGCGGTATGTGTTTTCGGCTGGTTTCGCGGGGGTATTTGCTTGACTTGGATTCTGCTTGCTGATAAAATTTCTCGTCTATGAAAAAAACCACATTTCAAGAGCTGATTTTCAGACTTCAGAAGTACTGGTCGGACCGCGGATGCGTGATCGCGCAACCCTACGACATCGAGATGGGCGCCGGCACGATGCACCCGTTTACTTTTCTCAAATCACTCGGCGACGAACCGTGGAACGTTGCATACGTGCAGCCTTCGAGAAGGCCGGCGGACGGCCGCTACGGCGAGAATCCTCTGAGATTACAGCATTATTTTCAATATCAGGTTATCCTGAAGCCGTCTCCCGACAACGTGCAGGATTTGTATCTAAAGAGCCTCGAAGCCATCGGGCTCAGTCTCAAGGAGCATGACATCCGTTTCGTCGAGGACGACTGGGAATCGCCGACCCTCGGAGCGTGGGGGCTCGGATGGGAAGTCTGGCTCGACGGCAACGAGATCACCCAGTTCACCTATTTCCAGCAGGTGGGCGGAATCGATCTTTCGGTCGTCTGCGCGGAGATCACCTACGGGCTTGAACGGATCTGCATGTATATTCAGGAAGTGGACAACGTTTACGACCTCGAATGGACGAACGGTCTGAAATACGGAGACATTTACCTCGAAAACGAGAAGCAGTACTCTCATCACAACTTCACGCACGCTTCGATCGAGACGCTCGGCGCCGCGTTCGATTCTTGCGAGAAGGAAGCGAGGAAACTTCTAACGGTCGAGCTCGTTCTTCCCGCTTATGATCAGGTGCTGAAGTGTTCGCACCTTTTCAACCTGCTCGACGCGAGAAACGCGATAAGCGTGAGCGAGCGGCAGAACATGATCGGCCGTGTGAGAGACCTCGCCGGTGCTTGTGCGAGAGGATATCTTGCATTGCTCGACGGAAAAAAAGCACAGACCGCGTAAAAACGCGGAACCGGGTTTCCTTGGAATAATTGAGCATTGCGGAGACCGCGGGTAAAAGGAGCATCCATGAAAGCACTCGTAACCGGAATAACCGGCTTTGCCGGGAGCCATCTCGCCGAGTTGCTTCTGAGCATGGGGGTTGAGGTTTTCGGGACTTCGCGGCCGCGAAGCCCGATGGAGAATCTGACTCCGGAAGTGATGAAGAGCATAAAGCTGGTGGAGTGCGAGCTGCGGGACAGCGTGTCGGTGAAGCAGGCCGTCGCTCAAGCACGGCCGGACTGGATTTTTCACCTCGCGGCGCAAAGCTTCGTGCCTACTTCTTGGGTCTCGCCGGCGGATACGATAATCAACAACATCATCTGCCAGCTCAATATTTTCGAGGCGTTGCGCGACCTCAAGCTGACCGACACAGTGATGCAGATAGCCTGTTCGAGCGAGGAATACGGGCTCGTGCATGAAGACGAACTGCCGATCAAGGAAACGAGTCCTTTGCGCCCGCTCAGTCCTTACGCGGTGAGCAAGGTGGGTCAGGATTATCTCGGCTACCAATATTTCAAAAGTTATGGGATCAGGGTCATCCGCTCGCGGGCGTTCAGCCACACCGGACCGAGGCGGGGGGAAATATTCGTGACGTCTTCGTTTGCGAAGCAGATCGCAAGCATTGAAAAGGGCGTTCAGGCGCCCGTCATCAAGGTCGGAAACCTCGACGCGCGCCGCGATTTCACGGATGTGCGGGACACCTGCAGGGCTTATGTGGAGCTTGTGAAAAAAGGCGAGCCCGGCGAAGTTTACAACATAGCGACATGCACGACGCATCAGATAAAAGCAATGCTCGACCTGCTATTGAGTTTTTCGAAAGTGGATGTAAAGATTGAAGTTGATCCGGCGAGGTTGCGCCCGTCGGATGTTCCCGTCCTGCTCGGAGATTACACGAAACTCCGGGAAAGAACGGGCTGGAATCCGAGCATTCCTTTTGAAAAGACGATGAAAGACCTTCTTGATTACTGGAGAGAGAGAGTTTGAACGGCGAAGAGGGGCGGTTTCCAGAAGTAGAAATCTACGACACAACGCTTCGCGACGGAGCTCAGGCGGAAGGGGTTTCCTTCTCGCTCGAGGACAAGCTTCGCATCACGCGGCGGTTGGATGATTTCGGCATTCACTTCATCGAAGGCGGATACCCCGGCTCGAATCCAAAGGACAAGGAATATTACGATAGAGTTCGCTCGCTGACGCTGAAGAGCGCCCGCATCGCGGCTTTCGGCAGCACGCGGAGAAAAGACGCTACTTGCGCGAAGGACGAAGGAGTTCAGACACTTGTTAAGGCGGGCCCGGACGTGGTGACGATCGTGGGCAAGAGCTGGGACCTCCACGTTGACAATATTATCAAAGCCACGCGGAAGGCCAACCTCGAAATGATTGCTGACACCGTCCGCTATCTTAAGAGACGTGGTTTTTTCGTGATCTTCGACGCGGAGCATTTCTATGACGGTTTCAAGGAAAACCGGCAATACGCGCTTGAAACGCTGAAGGCGGCGTCCGATGCGGGTGCGGACAGGATCGTGCTTTGCGACACGAACGGCGGCTCGATCCCGGGGCGGATCGCCGAGGCCACGACTGCGGCTGTGCAAGCCGCCGCTTGTGGAATCGGAATCCACGCGCATAACGACACCGAACTCGCCGTGGCCAACTCAATAGCCGCGGTGACCGCCGGCGCGATCCACATCCATGGCACGATAAATGGACTCGGAGAACGATGCGGCAACGCGAACCTGTGCTCGGTCATCCCCAACCTCATGCTTAAAATGGGATTGAAATGCATCCCGGAGAACAGGCTCGCCGGACTCACCGACCTTGCGAATTTCGTGAGCGAACTCGCTAACCAGCCGTTGCCCAACCGGCTTCCATACGTCGGGCGCAGCGCGTTCACCCACAAGGCCGGCCTGCACATAGACGGAATACGCAAAGTGCGCCGCGCGAACGAACACTGCGTGCCGGAAGATGTGGGCAATCGCACAAGGGCTCTGATATCTGAAATCGCCGGGCGCGGAAATGTTCTTGTTCTCGCCGGCCAGATGGGGATAGACCTATCTGAAAACCCCGATGTGGTGAAAAGCATTCTCCACGAGCTGAAGGACCTCGAATACAGGGGGTATCAATTCGAGGCGGCGGAAGGTTCGTTCGAAATATTGATAAGAAAAAAGCTGGGCACGCACAAGAGATTTTTCGACCTCGTTTCATTCAGGGTTTCCGTTGATAAAAGGAGAGGCAAAGAGATCTTTTCGGAAGCGACGATCAAGATAAGAGTCGGCGAACACGAGGAGTTTTCGGTGGGGGAGGGCGACGGGCCGGTGAACGCTCTCGATAATGCGCTGAGGAAAGTGCTTGAAAAGTTCTATCCCTCGCTTTCGGAGATGAGGCTGACCGATTATAAAGTCCGTGTTTTGGATGAAAAGGCAGGCACCGCCGCCGGTGTGCGGGTGCTGATCACATCACGAGACAACGCGGGCTCTTGGGGCACGGTCGGGGTGTCGGAAAATGTGATTCAGGCAAGTTGGGACGCGCTTGTTGACAGCCTTGAATACAAACTTCTGAAAGATGAGCAATGCGTTTCCAAGAGAAAAAAGAAGAAATAAACCATAATTTTATCAATCAGACAAAAACAGCCTGCATTAATTTTCAAAAACCCTATCATATTTTAAATAGTATTCAGATATTAATATAAGGAGTAAGAATTTCCCTTAGTACTGGCATAAGGGATCATTTTTGCTATAATGATTTTTTGCGGGTAAGGCCCGAGGTGGGGGAGTTTTTGTCTTCAATTCCGGGTTTCACCCGTGGATTTGGCGCGTATTTCCCGCAGGCGCATATTGGGCTGAACGGGGGCGTTTTAAGAATAAGAGACCCGATATGTTGTGGAAACCGGGTTGAATGAGGTGAAACCTTGATTCAAGGGGTAGTGATAAAGAAATTGAGGGTAATCCCCGACGAACGCGGCATGCTTATGGAAATGCTGCGCAACGACGATGATTTTTTCCAGAAGTTCGGTCAGGTTTACGTGTCCATGGCCTATCCGGGCGTCGTTAAGGGCTGGCATTATCACAAAGTTCAGACCGACAATTTCGTGATAATAAAAGGCATGATGAAGGTTGTACTGTACGATGTGCGCGACGGCTCTCCGACGAAAGGGGAAGTGAACGAGTATTTCATGGGCGAGCTGAACCCGATATTACTGACCATTCCGCCCGGAGTTCTGCATGGAATGAAATGCATAAGTCTCGATCCGGCCTATCTCGTGAACACCCCGACCGAGCCATACAACTACAAGGAGCCCGATGAGTTCAGGGTGCACCCTCACGATAACGACATACCTTATGACTGGGAGCGAAAAGACGGATGAAAAGAGTGCTGGTAACAGGCGGGGCCGGTGTCATCGGCTCGCATCTGACGGACGCCCTGATCTCGAGGGGATGCGAAGTCACGATTGTGGACAACCTTTCGACGGGAAGAATCGAAAACATCGAGCATTTGGTCGGCAAGCCCGGTTTTCATTTCATCAACAGCAGCATCATGGAAACGCAGCTTATGGACGAGCTGATAAGGAATTGCGACTCGGTTTACCATCTTGCCGCGGCGGTGGGCGTAAAGTATATCGTTGACGATCCCCTTCAGGGAATTCTAACGAACGTGAAAGGCACGGAGATAGTCCTCGAAATAGCATATAAATATTGGAAGCGGGTTCTGTTCACATCATCGTCCGAGGTTTACGGCAGGTCGAAGAAAGTGCCGTTCAAGGAGGACTCGGAGCGCGTGCTCGGCTCGACGGAAGTTGACAGGTGGTCATATTCCACCGCCAAGGCGGTGGACGAACACGTCTGCTTTGCATACGCGAAGAAGGGTTTGCCGGTCTCGATCGTGAGATATTTCAATGCGTACGGGCCGAGGATCGACCAGCGCGGATACGGCAGCGTGGTGGCGGGCTTCATAAGTCAGGCCCTGAGGAACGCGGATTTGACAGTCCACGGCGACGGCGGGCAGACGCGGTGTTTCACCTATATAGAAGACACGGTTGCGGGGACTTTGCTCGCGGGCGAAGAGCCCAAGGCGGTGGGGAAGGTTTTCAACATCGGAAACGACCGCGAGACGAGCATAATCGAACTCGCGGAGATGATAAAAGAAAAGACCGGCTCGAAATCGAAGATAGTCAAGATACCTTACGAGAAAGCCTACGGAGACAGCTACGAAGATACGATGAGAAGGGTTCCCGATATAACGAAGGCACGCACCGAACTGGGCTTCTCGCCTGCTGTTCCTCTTGAGAAAGGACTGGAAAAGACCATTGAATGGGCGAAAGAAAACTACACGCGCTAACGGACTTCTGACAAGCATTCGCAACCGGAAAGCGAAGATCGCCGTCATGGGGCTCGGATATGTCGGCTTGCCGCTTGCCATAGAATTCGCTCGCGCGAAATTTCATGTCACCGGGGTGGACAAGGACGCAAGAAAAGTCGAAGCCATCCTGCAAGGGAAGTCTTATATATCGGACATAAACAGCGGGGACGTCAGGACGGTTGTTTCTCAGGGGTTTCTC
>JAKLIR010000198.1 GCA_022709505.1 bacterium
CATGGACGTGGTTTTCATCTGCGTGCCGACGCCGTTCTCGAAATTCAAGGAGCCGGACGTTTCGTACATAATCGAAGCAGCGGCCACGATAAGGCAGTATCTGAAAAAGCAGCAGCTAATAATTCTTGAAAGCACCACTTATCCCGGAACGACGGACGAGGTAGTGCTTCCCAAGCTCGAGCGCGGCGGCTTCCGTTTCGGGAAAGATTTCTTCCTCGTTTTTTCGCCTGAAAGGGTCGATCCCGGGAACAGGAAGTTCGACATCCACAATACGCCCAAGGTCATCGGCGGGATCGACGAGACGAGCACGCAACTCGCCGTGGAACTGTATTCGAGCGTGATCGCGTCGAACCTGATCGTCCCGGTGTCGTCCACCCGGATCGCGGAGATGACGAAACTGCTGGAAAACATATTCAGAAGCGTGAACATCGCGCTGATAAACGAACTGACGTTGCTGTGCGACAGAATGAACATCGACATCTGGGAAGTCATCAAAGCGGCGTCTTCTAAGCCGTTCGGATTCATGCCGTTCTACCCGGGGCCGGGCGTGGGCGGGCATTGCATACCGGTTGATCCTTACTATCTTTCGTGGAAGGCGCGCGAGTATGATTTTTACACCAAGTTCATAGAGCTCGCGGCGGAGATCAACCTCAGCATGCCGAAGTACGTGGTGACGAAGATAAGCGATTCCCTCAATGAATACGACAAGAGCCTAAAGGGGGCGAGGATACTCGCGCTCGGAGTGGCTTTCAAGAAGAATATCAACGACGCGCGGAACTCACCCGCTCTCAAGGTGATCGAGGAGTTGGTGAAAAAAGGCGCTTTGGTCGATTATAACGATCCCTACATAGGGAGCGTCGGCAACGGCAGCGAGCTTTTCAACGTGGAAAGCGGAATCGGAAAGATAAAGTCGATAAAAGTGACGGGCAGACAGATGCGCGAGTACGATTGTGTCGTCATCCTCGTGGATCACGACGACTTCGACATTCCGTTCATAGTGAAGAACTCGAAGCTGATCGTTGATACGAAGAACGTTACCGACGGGATCAAGCCTCCGAAGGGGACCAAGGTTGTGAAGATATGAGCGGTCATGCCGGATATCTTATATGGTTCGCGGCGGCTTTCGCGGCGGCGGTGATCCTCACGCCGGTTTTCGGAAGGATTTCCATCGCGGCGGGGCTCATAGACTATCCGTCCTCGAGAAGGTTCCACCTGACGACGATGCCGATGATGGGAGGGCTCGCGATCGCGACGGCCTTCACGGTTGTCGCCCTTATCGCGTTCAAGGGCGTTCCGCCGGTCAAGATCATCGGGTCGATGGTCGCGTCCGTGCTTCTTCTGGTTCTCGGGCTTTCTGACGATTTCAAGAGCATAAGGCCGAAGGTCAAGCTTGCAGGTCAGGCGGCGGCCGGGATAATCCTTCTCGTCAGCGGGCTGCACGTTTCGATGACAGGGATCAAGGTTCTCGATTGGGCGATCACGATCATCTGGGTCAGCGGAATAGTGAACTGCTTGAATCTGCTCGATAACATCGACGGGCTGTCCGGCGGGACTTCCGCCATAGCCGGCTGCGCGTTTTTCGTCGCGGCGGTTCTCACCGGCAGGGCGGACGTAGCTATTACAGCCGCCGTGTTTTCCGGCGCCTGCACGGGATTCCTTTTTCACAACTTCCACCCCGCGACGATTTTCTCGGGGGACGCGGGGAGCATGTTCATGGGTTCGATGCTCGCGTCTTTCGGATTGATATTCATGGGCTCGAAAGGAGCCGTGTCGCAGATTTTCCCCGGGGTCATACTCGGGCTTCTGATCTTCGACACCGGGCTCGTCACCATAATGCGGATTTCGCACGGAAAGAAAATAACAGACGGCGGCAAGGATCACACATCGCACAGGCTGACGTATCTCGGCCTGAGCGTTCAAGCCGCCGTTTCAATCTTATTCGCAGTCTGTTTCATTTTCGGAGCGGCCGGAATTTTAATGCTCCGCCTCAAAACGCCCCTCGCCCTGCTTGTTCCCCTGATTCTGTTCGTAATCTCAGCGGTAATTTGGTTTCTCATGAGAAATCTTTACAATTATGATGGCCATGCGGCCTGAAAATCTTTAACTGAGGTAGGGCATCTGATGATTGGTTCACAAGTGCTTGTCGAGTGTTTGAAGTCCGAGGGTGTCGATGTGATGTTCGGAATCCCCGGCGGCGTCGTGCTAACCATATTCGACGCTTTGTACGATTCGGGCATCCGGGTGGTGCTCACCCGCCACGAGCAAGGCGCCGCGCACGCGGCGGACGGGTTTGCGAGGGTCACGGGAAGAGTGGGAGTATGTCTGGCGACATCCGGCCCCGGGGCCACGAACCTCGTTACCGGGCTCGCCAACGCCTACATGGATTCCGTGCCGATCGTGGCCATCACCGGCCAAGTAAACACGGACCTTCTCGGCCGCGACTCTTTTCAGGAGGCGGACATCACGGGCATCTCGCTGCCGATAACGAAACACAATTACCTTGTGAAGGACGTTGAGGACCTGCCGAGAGTAATTAAAGAGGCGTTCTACATCGCTTCCACCGGCCGCCCCGGCCCGGTGCTCATAGACGTCCCCGCGGATGTGACCACCACGGACATGAAGCTCAAGATTCCGGAAAACGTGGTCCTGAAGGGATACCACCCGCCGCTTCAAGGGCATAAAAAGCAGATATCGAAAGCCGTAAGTCTCATAGAGAAAGCGCGCCGTCCGCTGCTGTACGTCGGAGGGGGGATCATCATTTCCGGTGCGAACAACGAAGTTCTCAGCCTCGCGGAGAAGCTCCGCTGCCCGGTGACGCACACGTTGATGGGGAAGGGTGCGTTTCCGGAAACGAACAGCCTCTCGCTCGGAATGCTCGGGATGCACGGAACATGGACCGCAAACACGGCGATCAACAATGCGGACGTGATCATCGCGGTCGGCGTGAGGTTCGACGACAGAGTGACGGGCCGGCTCGATAAATTCGCGACGAAGGCGAAAATCATTCACATAGACGTCGATCCGGCGGAGATCGGAAAGAACGTGGCCGTGAAAGTTCCGATAGTGGGCGACGCCAAGAGCGTGCTCGAAGCGATACTCGCCGAGCTGAAGACGACGCCGAACACTTCGGAATGGATCGCGCAGATAGAGAAGTGGAAGAAAGACCACGCGCTGAGATACGACAACGGGACGGACGAGATTCCGCCCCAATTGGTGGTGGAGAAGATACACGAGATCACCAAAGGGGATGCGATCATAACGACCGAGGTCGGGCAGAACCAGATGTGGGCGGCGCAGTATTACGGATGCAACCGGCCGAGGCGTTTTATTTCCTCCGGCGGCCTCGGCACGATGGGGTACGGATTCCCGGCGGCCATCGGCGCGCAGATCGGCGCTCCCGGCGAACTCGTAATAGACATCGCCGGCGACGGCAGCTTCATGATGAACATACAGGAGCTCACCACCGCCGTCTGCAACGATCTTCCCGTGAAGGTGGCGGTTCTGAACAACGGTTATCTCGGGATGGTCAGGCAGTGGCAGAAGATGTTCTACAAAGGGCGTTATTCATGTTCGTGTCTGAAGGGCAACCCGGAGTTCGCGAAGGTTGCGGAGGCGTTCGGCGCGGTCGGCATGACGATAACGCGCAAGGATGAGATCGAGCCCGCGATAAGAGAGGCGGTGTCGAACGGAAGGCCGACGGTCATGGATTTCAAGGTGGCCGAGGAGGCGAACGTCATGCCGATGGTCCCGAAGGGCGCATCTCTCGAAGACATGATAGAAACGCACGAGGTCAAATAAATGGAAGAGATAATCCTGAGAAAACACACATTCACGATTCTCGTCGAGAACAGGCCCGGAGTGCTCGCGAGGGTAGCCGGCTTGTTCAGCAGGCGGGGCTTCAACATCGACAGTCTCGCTGTCAGCACCACGCAGGATCCGTCGCTTTCGAGGATAACCATTGTGGTGGAGGGTAACGACCGGACTCTCGAACAGGTTTCCAAACAACTGAACAAGTTGATAGACATAGTAAGGGTGAACGACATAACAAATGTCGATACCGTGGACAGGGAGCTCGTGCTGATAAAGGTCAACGCGGGCGCGGCGCAGAGGCAGGAAATCCTTTCCATAGCGAGCGTATTCAGGGCGCAGGTGATAGACGTGAGCGAGAAGAGCGTGATACTCGAAGTCACCGGCCCGCAGGACAAACTGACGGCTATCGTGAAACTGCTCAAGCACTACGGTATAATTGAAATCGTGCGCACCGGGAAGGTAGTTCTCATCCGCGGTGAGAAAAACACCTGAGGGAGAAGGCCGGATGTTGAAGAAGATCCCCGTACTGCAAATCTCCGTTTTTGTATTGATCGTGATTTTTTCGTGTTTCTCATTTGCGCGTCAGTCCGGAGCGGAGGGGCTTGGGAAACTGAAGCTTCTAACCGCGAACATAGGCAACGCGGATGTGATGAACTGCGGGCCCGAATACATGTTCAAGCTATGCATTGTGAAATGGGAGAAGCAGATCGCGGACGGGATCGCCGCGGTTTCTCCGGATATAGTTTCCCTGCAGGAGGTTTTCGACGTTCAATGGTGCGAACGGAGGGAGAAGCCGGAGAAAAGCCCGAAAAAAGCCTGTTACAACTATAAGCAGCGGGAACCGATACAACAGGTGCGGCGCGTGCTCGGGCCTGAATACACGATAGTCTGCGACGGCCGTGCGAACTTCGAATGCATCGGAGTGAAGAAAACTGTGGGCGCAATCGAAGGCTGCGGCTTGGGAGAGATGTGTAATGGCGCGCCGGCGGCGATAACGCACGAACTGCCGGAAGACTGCGACCAGAAGACCGTGATTTTCGGAGTGAACGCGGTTATCGGAGGCTTAAAGATCAGAATTATAAACGCCCATCCGTCTGCTTCCGAGACGAATTGCCGCGCCGCCGCGATAAAACGTATGTTCGAGGGCTATGGAAAAATCCTGCCGCTCGCGTCGATGGAAATCCCTACGCTCGCCATGGGCGACCTGAACATGGACCCTTACAGGGACGATGCCGCGAAGCCGGATGTCTCCATCTGGCGATCATACGTTGGAAAAGGCCGGCCGTTTCGTTACCTGAGCGGGATTG
The DNA here is from genome assembly GCA_022709505.1 of bacterium. Lineage (GTDB taxonomy): Bacteria > UBP15 > UBA6099 > UBA6099 > UBA6099 > JAKLIR01. Next base: position 5,118 of record JAKLIR010000198.1, read on the forward strand.
CCGAGAACGACCCGCCGCTGTTGACGTGCGCCGGCAGGTCGATCGATCAAGTGATAACCAATTTCGCGGGAGGCTCTTGCAAAACGCTCGGGGCGGCCCCCGGCACGGCGCGGCTCGACAACTATCCCGCGGACAAGCCGATCACGGAAGCGCCGGATCACAAGGCGATACTCTGCGAGATAGAAATTATGCCTGAAACGGCGCCTCGGGGTTCGTTTCCCCCGCAGGGCGGTTGCGGCGACGGCGAATGAACGGCGGGCGCCGACTTGTTTTTCTACTCTTCTATTGGTTTAAAAAGCTCTTATTGAATATACTATAACCATGAAATTCGGCAGGCACATTCCCGAACGGACTTTTTTCGCGGCGTTTGTTTTTTCCGTCCTTTTTCTCTTTGTTTTCTCGCGAAACGCTTACGCCTATCTCGACATGGGCACGGGCAGCTATATCATTCAGGTCGCGATAGCCTCCATGCTCGGAGTCCTTGTCACGGTAAGGATTTATTGGAAAAAGATAAAGGCGTATGTCGCGAAGCTTTTTTCGGGCGGTAAAGACGCGGGCGAAAATGAAAAATAATGACAAAGCTCGCAAGTTCATTCCGTGACCCATCGGGATTCCTCTTCGAGCGCGAGGGCGTTTTATTCCGGCAGGTCAATGGGAAATACCGCCGCCATTACGAAAAACTGACGGCCTCCGGACTATACGCGGCGCTCGTTGAAAAGGGATACCTCATCCCGCACGAAGAGACTTCGGCGCCGCCCGAAGACCCAGAAACGGCGTTCGCGGTGATACGCCCCGAGCGCGTACGGTTCATTTCATATCCCTATGAATGGTGTTTTTCACAGCTCAAGGATGCGGCGCTGCTGACGCTCGCGATCCAGAAGGAAGCGCTCGAGCACGGGATGATACTGAAGGACGCGTCCTCGTACAACGTTCAGTTCGACGGTGGGAGGCCTGTTTTCATAGACACGCTTTCTTTCGAGACGTACGAGGAGGGCGAGCCTTGGGTTGCTTACGGGCAGTTCTGCCGCCACTTTCTCGCTCCGCTCGCTCTGATGAGCAAAAGGGACGTGCGCCTCAACCAGCTTTTGAAAGTTTATATAGACGGGATTCCGCTTGACCTCGCGAGCGCGCTGCTGCCCCGTTCGACGAAGTTCAGTTTCTCGCTGCTGACGCACATCCACATCCACGCAGGAACTCAGGCGCGCTATTCGGACAGCGGAATAAAGGGGACGGCGCGAAAAGTTACCAAGGCAGGACTGATCGGGATTGTCGAAAGCCTCGAGGCGGCGGTTCGAAAACTTTCGTGGAATCC
>JAKLIR010000199.1 GCA_022709505.1 bacterium
TCAGGTGAAGGAAATCCTCCTCAAGGTCGCGCAGGCGACGGACGGAGACCTCACCGTACAACTGCTCATAACCCCGGACGAGGAAGGCATAATTGCTGACCTCAAATCCAACCTGAACTACATGTTCGCGCGCCTCCGCAACCTCGTGCGGAAAGTCAGGGAAAGCACGCAGGAAGTCGAACAAACCAGCAAATCCATCCAGAGGATCACCGAACAGCTACAGTCCGGGGCGATGAAACAAGCGGCTTCGGTTGAAACCACGTCTCGTTTCATAGACGGAATGGCGGAATCGGTGGACACGGTCGTAATGCACTCCAAGGACATGCTGCGCCTCTCCAAACAAACGAACGAGGACGCCGAGTCCGGCGGCGACACGTCCAGAAAAGCAGTCGAAGGCATGCGACAGGTCGTGGAAGCGATGGAAGACATCGAAAACGTCATGCGCGATCTCGAAACAAGCGCCGACGAAATAGAAGGAATAGTTAAGGCGATCGACGAGATCAGCGACCAGACCAACCTTCTCGCCCTTAACGCATCGATCGAAGCGGCGCGGGCCGGAGACTATGGCAGAGGCTTCTCCGTGGTGGCGAAGGAAATCAGCTCCCTCGCGACGAAGAGCGTGGAATCGACGAGAGAGATCACCACCATAGTGCGCAGGATTCAGGAACGTGTGAAAAAGGCCAACGAATCAACCGACAACGCAAGAGACAGGGTCGCCGAAGGAACGGCGCTCGCCGACCAGTCCGGCGCCGCGCTCGACCAGATACTCCAATCTGTGAACCGCGTCACCGGACTTATAAAACTCACCACCGAAGCCATCGAGGAACGCAAAGGCGAAATCGTGCAAATACTCGGTTCCGTGAAAGATATTCACAAAATATCAGAGGAAACATCAGACCTCGCCGCGAGAACATCCGATTCCGTTAAATCACTAACAAAGCTTTCTAACGATCTCGAAGCCTTCGTACGGCAAATTCAAACCGGCGCTTGATCCGACCCCTTTTTAATGGAAAGCTGTTTCTCGAAAATAACTTATCCCGAATCCGTCGCTTAGATTCGGGAGCGCCGTTTACAAATCCGGGTTATTCAACAATCACGTTCGGGAATGGAAAAACACCGCCGTCGGCATTCCCGATAAGAGCCTTCGCCACATTCAATCAACTATAGGAGATGCTTTGCTGTCAAAGGGATTCGTTCTGATCGCCAGCGAAAAAAGGTAGGGATAATTCTCTTTCAGGTATTTCATATAATCGAGCCATTCGCTGATCAGCAAACCGTACATCCGTTCCATATCCGTCCTAATGTGCCCAATGTCCGCTTGCGGCAACGATGCAATATTCGTCCTGAAATCAAGCTCCTCGAACAAGTGGAACGCAGCTCTCAGAAGTTCCGTGAACGTCTCGTGTTCAAGCAGCACCGGGTTTTCGAGAAGCCTTGTCAAAAAGTCCCTCTTGGATGTTACATATTCCCTGAGTGAGCCGATATCCGCGCGCCCGATGTCTATGGAACACTTGTACTTTTTCAACTCGGCGGACACGGAAGCGAACGTCCCTCCGTCCCAATTTCCCCTGACTATCAGGTGTTCCCTCACCTTTTCCACTTCCGTGTCGAGCGAAGAAAAAATGCCGAGCATCTTCAGACCCACCTCGCTGAAAAAAACACCGATAACCATGTTTAATTTTTCGAGCCTGACCTGCTTCTCCCTGCCGCTTAAAAGTTGGTCGATGATAAGCGTGACCATCAGCACCTGAACGAAAACAAACGATATGTCCATTATTCCGTAATAAAAAATATGGTAAGCATCATGGAATATCAGGTAATGGATGACATATATCGCGAGAGACAACAGAACGAACACGACGCCGATCTTTGCTCTCCAATTGAGTTTCGCCATGACGGATTCTATTTCTTGTTGTTTATGCAGGATTTCCTGACGGCTTCCGGAAGGACGACGCCGTTCCCATTGTTGTTCGGCTCGAACAGCAGCTTGTCGAGAGGAAGCTGGTGCGGAATGGGGACAGGATAGCTTTCGTCGAAGCACGCCGTGCAGAATGAATTCTTATCGAGCCCGGTGGCCTCTATCATACCGTCGATACTGAGATACGCGAGCGAGTCGCAGCCTATGACGTCCCTTATTTCATCCACCGTCCTTATGGATGCGATCAGTTCCTCCCTCGTGGCGGTGTCTATTCCGTAGAAACAAGAGTGCTTAACCGGAGGGGAACTGACTCTCAGATGCACTTCCTTGGCGCCTTGCGCGTACAGCATGCGAACTATCTGACCGCTTGTGGAGCCGCGAACTATCGAGTCGTCCACGAGTACGACTCTTTTACCCTTGATGTTGTCTGAAAGGGGATTCAGTTTTATCTTCACTCCGAGATCGCGCATGTATTGGTCGGGCTGGATGAACGTGCGTCCGACGTATCTGTTCTTTATCAGGCCTTGATCGTACGGGATTCCCGCAGCTTCCGAATAACCTATCGCCGCCGGCGTCCCGGAGTCGGGAACGCAAACCACGACGTCGGCTTCCACCGGCGCCTCTTTCGCCACGATCATCCCCATTCTTTTCCGGCAGGTATAAAGCGTTTTGCCGAGCATTAGACTGTCCGGACGTGCGAAATAAATGAACTCGAACACGCACAAAGCCTGCCGCTCGGATCCGGAGTACTTGTATGAACGGAGGCCGTCGCTGTCTATTACAACCATCTCGCCGGGCGCTATTTCACGGACGAACTCCGCGCCGATTATGCTCAGACCGCACGTCTCCGACGATACGGCGTATTTCCCGTCGCATAGTTTGCCTATGCAAAGAGGCCTTATGCCGTTCGCATCGCGCGCCCCGATCAGCTTCCCCTCGCTCAGGATGGCGAGACTGAAAGCGCCCTTGAATTTCGGAAGAACTTCGAGCGCCGCCTTCTCTACGTCGGGCGCGTCCGACCGGGCCAGCATTTCCGCCATCACTTCGGTGTCGGACGAGCCTTTGAAAACGCAGCCCTGATCTTCGAGTTCCTGCCTCAAAGTCATCGTGTTCACGAGGTTTCCGTTATGCGCAACGGCGACTTCGCGCTTGCCTTCCGCCACGACAGGTTGCGCGTTGGCTTGAATGCTCGATCCGGTTGTCGAATACCGGACATGCCCTATCGCGACTTTGCCCTTCAAAAGCTTCAGGATTTTTTCCGTGAACACGAGATTTACGAGACCCATTTCCTTGTAGCATGTGATCTCGTCGCCGGAAGACGCGGCTATCCCCGCACTTTCCTGACCTCTGTGTTGTAGTGAATATAGTGAAAAGTACGTCAGTCTCGCTACGTCTTCGTCTGGAGCATATATCCCGAAGACTCCGCAGGCTTCTTCCATTTTGTCAGATTCACGCACGGCTTTCGTCTTCCCATTCATAAGTAGAATAATAATATGGAGTGAAAGCTTCAAATTCCGCGCCGCAGGTGTCCACGAGTTTATATGTAGGCGTCAGTCCTATCTTCTTTCTGTGCCTGCGCACGGTGATCTCGTCAGTTCCAAAGATTCCCGCAAGCTGTTTGTCCGAGAAACCGTATTCCTTCGCTTCCCGCAGAAGTTCTTTTCCCGAAGCCGCCAGACCTTTGCGCGAAACCGACTTCAGCCTGCCTTCGAATTCTACCAACTCTTTCATATTATGCAAGAACCAAGGGTCTATCGCCGTAATTTCATAAAGTTCATCCAGTGACATTCCGTTCGCAATCGCGTGTTTCACGCAGAGAATGCGTTGCGAATTGGGAACGCGGAGTCTTTCTGAAAGCTGGTCCGGTGAAGGTTCCGTCTTGAGGTCTTCGAGCCCTGAGAGCCCGATCTCCATCGAGCGCAGCCCTTTTTGTAGCGCCTCTTTGAATGTGCGGCCGATCGACATCGCTTCGCCGACCGATTTCATGGCCGTGGTCAGCGTCGTGTCCGCGCCTTTGAACTTCTCGAAAGTGAACCGCGGAATCTTCACCACGCAGTAGTCTATCGTCGGCTCGAAACACGCCGGCGTCTTTTTCGTTATATCGTTCGGTATCTCGTCGAGGGTATAGCCCACCGCGAGTTTGGCCGCTATCTTGGCGATCGGGAACCCTGTGGCCTTTGAGGCGAGCGCGGAGCTGCGCGAAACGCGCGGGTTCATCTCTATGATTACCATTCGGCCGTCTCTCGGGTTCAGTCCGAATTGAATGTTGGAGCCTCCGGTGTCCACCCCTATTTCCCGGATGCAGGCGATCGAGGCGTCCCGCATTATCTGATATTCCTTATCAGTAAGCGTTTGTGCGGGAGCGACCGTTATGCTGTCCCCGGTGTGTACGCCCATGGCGTCGAAATTCTCGATCGAACATATTATGACCACGTTGTCGTTGTGGTCGCGCATGACTTCCAGTTCGTACTCTTTCCAACCTATGACCGATTCCTCTATGAGCACCGCGCCCACCATGCTGGCGGCCATGCCCTTCTGGACTATATGTTTGAATTCGTCATTGTTATAAGCCACGCCGCCGCCGACTCCACCGAGCGTGAAACACGGCCTGATAATTACCGGAAATCCTATCTTTGAAAGCGCGCTCTGCGCGTCCCTCATGTTATCGACCTGAAAACTCATGGGAAGGTCGAGGCCGATCTTCTGCATCGCCTTCTTGAACGATTCGCGGTCCTCGGCCTTTTTAATCGAATGGATGTCCGCGCCGATTACTTCCACGTTGTACTTATCGAGAATGCCGAGTTCGGAAACCGCCACGGCCGCATTTAAAGCCGTCTGCCCGCCGAGAGTCGGCAGGAGCGCGTCCGGGCGTTCCTTTTCGATTATTTTCTCTATGACCTCGGGGATGATCGGCTCAATATACGTCGAGTCCGCCATCATCGGGTCAGTCATAATAGTCGCCGGATTGGTGTTTATGAGAACGACTTTGTACCCCTCGGCTTTCAGAATCCTGCAAGCTTGGGTCCCTGAATAGTCGAACTCACAAGCCTGACCGATCACTATCGGCCCGGAGCCTATGACGAGTATTTTTTCGATATCAGTTCTTTTTGGCACGATGTTTTTCCATTAAATCCGTAAAATCCTTGAAAAGATAAACCGAATCATGCGGGCCGGGAGACGCCTCCGGATGGTACTGCACGGAGAACACCGGCAACTTCTTGTGCCTCATGCCTTCGAGCGTCCCGTCGTTCAGGTTGATGTGCGTCACCTCGACATCCCGCTCGTCCAGCGATTCGATGTCAACGCAGAAGCCGTGGTTCTGCACTGTTATTTCCACAGTGTTCTTTTTCAGATTTTTCACCGGATGGTTCGCGCCCCGGTGCCCGAATTTAAGTTTATAAGTTTTGCCTCCGAGCGCGAGTCCCAGCATCTGGTGGCCGAGACAGATTCCGAACGTCGGCACGCCGTCATTCACGAGCTTTTCAACGGTATTGTAAACATAAGACACGGCTTCCGGGTCCCCGGGGCCGTTCGAGAGAAAAAGTCCGTCGGGCTTGATCGCCTTTATCTCCTCGGCAGTGGCGCCCGCCGGGAAAACCGTGACTTTGCAACCGTGGCTTTCAAGCAACCTAAGAATGTTGTACTTAATTCCGCAATCTATCGCGGCCACTCTGTACTTACCCTTGCGGGACCACTCGCGGACCTCTCCGTAAGTCACTTCCCGAACGAGGTCCCGCCCTATCAGGCCGGCGGATTTTTTAGCTTTGCGCACGAGGCTCTTCGGATCGAGATCGATCGTGGAGATGACCGCCTTCATCGCGCCGCGCTCCCGGATATGCCGCGTCAGCGCGCGCGTGTCCACCCGTTCGATTCCTATTATATTGTATTTATTGAGAAAATCCGAAAGAGATTCTTCGGAGCGCCAGTTGCTTCTTATCTTACTGTATTCCTTAACAACGAACCCTTCGACCCACGGCTGCCAAGACTCACAATCCGCTTCATTTACCCCGTAGTTGCCGATCAACGTATAGGTCATGGTAACAATCTGACCCTTGTACGACGGATCGGTCAGGATTTCCTGATAACCCGTCATACTTGTGTTGAAAACTACCTCCCCCGCCCTTTCGCCGGAAGCGCCGAAGCTGCTGCCGTGAAATACCGTTCCATCTTCCAGTGCGATTATTGCTTTCCCGTTCATACCAAGCCTAATCTTATATTACAAAAAAACTTCCATGTAAACCCTGAAAATTATTCTTTTGGCTCAGGGCGAAAAACAGGCCTCCGAAATCGACCCGGCGTCGGCCGGAATTCACTCCGTTCCGCCGTTCTCGGCTGCAAGCGCCATAACCTTCACCGCTCCGACCTTCCTGTAAACATCAGCGGGCGAAAGATGTTTCCCGCCGACCGTCAACAAGTCCTTCCGGACTGAAATCCCGAACAGCCGCTCGTTCTCCTTGAGATAAGGAAGAATCAAAGCCCAGTCCGCTTCCGTGAATTTC
>JAKLIR010000002.1 GCA_022709505.1 bacterium
GGTGTTCCACGAACGAGAAATCACATACTCGATGGCGGTTCCCGCGGACTGGTTTTCCGGGGGCATAGAAGGCTCGTACGCGGACATCTGCGGTGCAATGGCGGAAGGACTCGGCTTTTTCCAAAAGGATTTTGAATTTTCTCCGGTTAATGATATTATCTACAAGGATAAAAAGGTGAGCGGAAGCGCTCAGGCGAGAAGAGGCGGCTATTTGCTGCAGCACGGCACCGTGCTTCTCGAAACCGACCTTGAAAAGATGTTTGCTCTCCTGAAAGTGCCTGTGGAAAAGACGCGCAGGCACGGACTCGACGCGCCGAGGCGGAGGGTGGCCACATTGAGCGAGATCGCGGGCCGCCCGATAACATTCGAAGAAGCGGCCGGCGCGCTAATTAATGGTTTTAAAGGGCGTTTCGAAATAATCGCTACGAACGTTCCCGTGTCGGAAGCGGTTTCCGAAGCAGCCGAGAGACTCGAAAAAAAATACGGAAGCGACGAGTGGAACCTTGGAAGAGACCCTTCCGCCCGGTAAAGCGGTCGCACCCCGGAAGCACCAATATAAGGAGGATCTCCCCAGTATGAAATTCAAAGCACAGTACACATTCGACGGCCCCATCGATATGGTGTGGGAGGCCCGCGAGAAGAGGTTCGAAAACCCGGACCAATTCCCGGAAATGCAGAAACATCAGGAAATCGAACGCCGCGAGGAGGGAAAGAAAATATTCTCGAAGCGCCTCATCGAGCTCTCCGCGAGCATCCCGGGCGCTCTTCAGAAAGTTCTTTCTCCCGAAATGCTGAAATGCGTTGACGATTCGGTTTACGACATGGAGAACAACGTCCACTCATGGACGATCAAACCGAATTTCAAAACCAAAGTTTTCACCTGCGTGGGATACTCGAAATACAACGAGTTCGACGAAGGCGGACAGAAGAAAACGAAACGCGAACTCGAACTGACCGTGACCGTCGATATTCCTTTCGTTGGAAAGATGGCGGAACAGGTAATAATGGACGCGTACAAGAAGAATCTCGAAAAAGACAACGAGACGATTTCCAAGATGATCTCGATAATGAAGAAGGCCGGATAATCCGTCCGGCTGAGGAGCGCGGCGGGGCTCCCGGATTGAAAGGAATGAGTTATGAATGTTTACTCGGCGATACTGAGACGCCGAAGCATAAGGCGGTACAAGGAGCAGCCGATTCCCGAGTCGGTCGTATATAAATTGATCGACGCGGCGAGGCTCGCACCCTCCGCGGGAAATGTGCAGCCGCTCGAGTTCGTGACGATCTGCTCGCCCGAAGGGTGCGAGATGGTTTTCCCGACGCTGAAATGGGCGCGCCACATACAGTCCGGGGACACGCCGCCCGAGGGGAAGCGCCCCACGGCTTATGTGATAGTCCTTATAAACAGGCATGTGATGTCCAAGGGCGGAGGACACGAAGCCGGCGCCGCGGTGCAGAACATAATGCTCGAAGCTCTCGAGGAAGGACTCGGCACCTGCTGGCTGCGTTCCATAGATCGAGCAGGCCTCTCGGAGAAACTCGGCGTTCCGGACAAATATGAAATCGACAGTGTCGTGGCGATCGGAAAACCTGCGGAAGCGCCGATGACGGAGGCAATTAAAAACGACACGGTTTATTGGAGAGACGACAGGGGCGTGATGCATGTGCCCAAGCGGGTGACGGACAACATTCATCACCGCGAAAAGTTTTGACCCGTTCCGGGCCGCCCCGCATGTCGCACAGCCGCATGGCTTTCCCGGAAAACATATCGATCGTTCAATTAGCGCCGCCCCAAGTCGCAACGGGCGGCGATTTTATTTACCGGCTTCTCCAGCCGGACGCCGCTCTCGCCGCCGTTCCCGGATTTACTACTGTAAGCGCCGTCAATCTCGTCCGCGAACGGCTGGAACTCGCTCTCGGCGCCGACCTGCTCGTGCTCCAGTTGCTCGGAGACCCCGATCTGCTTCCCATCATGTTCGAAAGAAAGCGAAAAGGGCTTGCCACGGTATTCGAGATATCGGACAATTTTCTGTCGTTCCAACCTTCGAACCCCGCCGCCGCATTCTATAACGATCCTGAAAACAGGGCCTGCATTCTTCAGTTGATTTCCCAATGCGACGCGGTTCAGGTGACGGTTCCGGCGCTCGCGGAAATCTTCTGCCGCTACAACCCGCGGACTGTCGTTTTCGAGAACCGGATGGCTTCTCTCGGGAAGCCCGAACGGCCCGAGGGCCCGATCGTCGTGGGATGGGGCGGCAGCGTGGGGCACCTCGAAGACATCCGGCGGATTGCCCCGGCGCTTGTTGCGTGGGCGAGGAAAACCCCCGGTGTCAAGCTCGCCGTCATGGGCGACGCGGCGTTCAAGGAATTGTTCGCCGAACTTCCCCCGGCCCTTTTTGAATACACGCCGCCCGGCGGCCTCGACGATTTTTATAACTTCATTCAGACGATCCACATAGGCATCGCACCGATCCGGGACGACCCTTTCAATCTCTGCCGGTCGGACGTCAAATTCATGGAGTACGCCTCTCGCGGCGCCGCGCCCGTGTGCTCGAATGCCCCGACGTACGGAAGGAATGTAAGGGACGGCGAAACCGGGTTGCTTTTCAGCAACACGGACGAATTGATCTCGCGACTCGACTCGCTCGTTTCCGCTCCCGAACTCAGAGCAAGGATAGCGAAAAACGCATACGAATACATTAAGACGGAACGCATGGAGTCCGACGGCGCGCGCATAAGGGCGGAGTTTTACACGGAACTGCTGAGAGAGAAAAAAGGCGGGGGCCGATTGTCGGGAAACCGGCTCGAAGAGATAAAAACACTCAAGAAGACACCGGGCGTTTCACACTATCTTCACGTCCCGTCGGATATCGAGGAGCTCGTTTACTCCGGGCTTGTTTATCAGTTCAACAGAGGAGAATTCGCGGAGGCCGAGAGATGTTTCAGAGAAGCCGCCGCCGCCGCGCCGGATTACTTTCAAGCGCATTTCTACCTCGGGAACCTGCTTATGCGGGAAGACACGCGCGAGGCGGAGAAATATTTCCGCCGGGCGTTGGAAATCTGGCCGGAATCATGCGAGACGGCCTTGAGGATCGCGAGGCTTAGGTTCGCGGTCGGAAGAAAAAAGGAAGCCCGGGGCATGGTGGAAAAGATCATGACCGCGCGACCGGAATACGCGCCCGCCTGCAACTTCAAGGCGGAGATGCTTGAGATGGAGGGGGACCGCCTCGGAGCGGAGACCGCACTTGAGGCGGCTGTCGCGGCAAATCAGTACCACATCCCTTCGCTTGTCGCGCTCGGAGTTTCAAGCCTCGAAAGCTCGGAGTATGAAAAGGCGGTGGAATATTTCAGGGAAGCGTCCGGGGCGTCTCCCGACCATGCGGAGGCGAGATACGGGCTCGGCATGGCGCTGAAGGCCGTGGGCGCGAAGGAGGAAGCGGGCGCTGAGTTGCTCGCGGCGATGCAAACCGGAAGAGACTGCGCCGATCATTCCGCGCGGGCTTATCTCGAAATCGCACTCGAACATTATAAGAAAGGCGACGTCGCGAAGGCGGGTAAGATGATATCATCCGCGCTCGAAGTCGCTCCGGAGCAGCCCGATCTTCTCTTCTGGATGCTGAGAATAAGTGCGAAGAGCGGAGATAAAGAGGCGGAAGCCGCTTATGGGGAACGGCTCCGGCTTGCCGACACTCAAGGCCGTTTCAAGCGTTACTATCAAACATAGCCCGGATTCTTTATTGGGATTCGACGTTTTTTTGACGAGTCCGGGATGAAACCCGACGGTTTCCGAACGCGAACGTCACGCTTTGCCGGATCAGAAAACGTAGTTTTGTCTGTGAGTAGCCTCCGCCAAAAACTTATCGAACTCAGCGTCGGGCGGATTCTCTTTCGCTTCGACGACCCTTTTTCTGAACATCTTCGCCGGCTTGTCGTCGGGGATGTGCTTGAACACCTCGTCGAGTTTTTCCAGCGATTCGTCCCATTTTCTCTCGAAAAACAGAATCACTGCTTCCTCGTGGGCGCGGATTCCCTTTTCCAGTTCGTCCGGAATCCCATCCGATTTCTTCGCCAAGAGCTCGTATATTTTCACGGGTTTTTCGTAACCTGAAATCCATGCGATATCGAGCAGGCGCGTTATTATGTGTTCGTCCGCTTCGGCTTTCGTAAACTCGCTTATCGTCTTCTGCGTGTCGTAGGTCTTCCCTCCGCTTTCGAGGTGTTCGCCGAATTCGACGGCGTGCCCCATGGAGGTGTAGTTGAACCGTTTCACCGATCCCATGTTTCCCGCGATCAGGTCTCCGGTGTTCACTCCGCAGCGGACTTGTATGTCCGGTTTTCCTCTCTCTTTCCATCCCACTCGCAGTTCGGCTATTTTTTTCTGCATGTCGATAGCGCAGAAGCAGCAGTTCTTGGCGTGCTCCTCGAAGTATATGGGCGCGCCGAAGATTCCGAGCACGGCGTCTCCGATGTACTTGTCGAGCGTGCCGCCGTAGCCGAGCAGGATGTCCGTCATCGCAGTGAGGTATTCGTTCAGGAGCTCCACGAGGTCTTCCGGAGACATGGTTTCGGATATCGTCGTGAAACCCGCGATGTCCGAGAAGAATACCGACGCATGTGTCATTTCTCCGCCGAGCTTCAATTTATCCGGATCTTTTATGAGTGTTTCGACGACCTGCGGGTTGACGTAAGTCGAGAACATTCCCTTCATCTTTTTCTTTTCCTGCTCCTCGGTGATGAATCTGTAAAGGAATACGAGAATGAAAGTGAGGATTACGAGTGAGATGGGGACGAATAGCGGGGCGTCGATTCTCATTTTTATGAAAAGATAGCTGCAGAAGACGAAATAGGCGGCGGTTGTCAGGATCATTATCAGGAAATTGATCATCGCGACGATGAAAGCCGAGTTGTGTTTAACCGCGCCGCCGGCGAATCCGAACCCTACGCCGAGGACGAGAAATATCAGAACAATGAAAATCGGCGATGTCTGTCTGATGAAAAGGTTCTCGGTGATCGTGTTGATCGCATTCGGGTGAAGCCCGAGTTCTTTATATCTCGCTTCGAGGGGAGTCGGCGTGGTTTCCGCCGCGCCGGTGGCGGTCAGTCCGACTATGAAAATCTTGTTTTTGAATGAATTAACGAAAGCTTTTAGCCCTTTAGCTTCCTTTTCGGTTATGGTTTGTAGTACCGACATCTCGGCTTCTTCCAGAGGCACCATCTGTTCTCCGGGCTTCAGATGGAGATTCTTGTCGTTTTTCTGCCATATACGATACCTGTTGATCGAAGTGTACAAGTTTCTCAGGCTTAAGTGCGGGAACAGAGTTGTGTCCGCCCAAACCCCGGTCCAGTTCACAAGCATCGTCCCTCCGGGGAGAAGCGGGATCACGATGTCGCCTTTTTTGTGAGTTTTCGGGTGGACGGCGTTTTTGAGGATGATGCTGTCTCTGTTGAAAACCACATTCTTTTTATCAACGCCGAGGTAACGCATGGCCAGCAGAAGGTCGATGTGCGGATAGAGTCGCCCGTTGTATTCGACCACGGGAGCTATCATGCGCATCGTCCCGTCACCTATGCTGAACTCGGCCTTGCGGGCTCCTTGTCCGACTGTTTGTTCTCCTATGATGGGTGTAACAGGTTTGATCTTGTTCAGCTTTGTGAATGTGTTTTCAAGACCTTTGGGAATCTTCCACGAAACTTTTAAATTCTGTTTCTCGAAATTCGAAATCTCGAAGTCTTTCGCGGCGCGGTCGGCAGTCATCCGCCGAACGGCGTGTTTCGAAAATGTTCCGTCCTTTTCACTCAACAAATAGTCGAAATCGGAAGTAACGAAATTCCTGTAGGCATCGTACATCGCGCCTTCGATCGGATTGTTGGGCCTGCTGCTCGTTGGGTAAGACAAATACTTTTCGAACGCCTTTTTCAGTTTTGGGTTCGTTTTTATTTCTTTCGACGTGTACGGGGAGGCGATCCAGTTCTTAGAGTCGTAAGTGAAGTAAACGTTTTTCGCGGGGCCGGCGGCGGCGGCGACCGCGGATTCCCTGTCCGGAGCGAGCGCCGAGAGGTCTTTGTTCTGTTCCGCGAAAGACGCCACCTGCTGCATCTGCATGTCCGAATTCGAGAGGTCTTGCGAGAAAATCACTTCGTCGAGTTTCGCCGCGAGCGGGCCGGCGACCGAAGCCGCGTCCGGTCCCCCGAGCAGCTCGGTATAGTATTTTAGATTGTCGATCATTCCCGTTTTCAATTGAACGTCTTGGGACACGATCGCGGATATCTGATTGAGCACGTTCGTGAAGTTGCTCTTGACGTCCGGGTCTATTTTTCTTCCGAAGGGCCGGGAGTAGTTGAGGTCGAAAACGGTGGCGAGAGCATGGCCGTTGTCTTTACCGAGCGCGTTGATGATGTCTATGTAATAAAGAGGGTCGTCCGGGAAAGTTCCTTCGAATTCGAGAGTCGTCTCGTCGATCTCGACAATCACGAAGTCCTTGTTCACGGGGGGCTTTGAAAGCGACTTGCGGAGCTTGAACTTGAAGTCGAGGTTGTAGTTGTCGAACGACTTCAGCGGCCCTGAGAAATAAAGGACGAGGAACACTATCGCGATGGCGAGCCCGATAATAGGTCCGACGATCCTGTTTCGCTCCTCGGTTTTGTTAGGAAGTTTGAAAGGAAGTTTCATCTTCGTATCTCCCCCAGAGATATTTTCACGAAAAAGTTATTTCGTAGTCATTGTATATACGCCGTCCCAGCCCTCTCCGGGCGGGTTCGCTTTATAGTCTTCACATCGTTCTATATAGATTCTGCTCGGGCCGTCCGTGTGGCGTGCTTCGAGAGCGAGCTTGAATTCCGAGATCGCTTCGTCCCACTTTTGTTCGAGGTACAGATTGATTCCTTTTTCAAAGTGCTCCAAGCAGCGCGCCATGTCTTCGGGCAGTCCGGTATCTTTTTTCTCGATGAGTTCGTAAACCTTGACGGGTTCGAGCTTTCCTTTCACCCTGATGCTGTCGATAAGCCGGGCGATCACGGCGTGCTTCGTCTTTTCATAGGTGTTTTCGCTTATCATGAGTTTCGTGTCATATTGCTTGTTTACGCCGAGGATACGAGCCGCGAGGTTGACCGCGTCGCCCATGATCGTGTAGTTGAATCGCGACTGGGAGCCCATGTTCCCGGCGATCATCTTTCCGGAATTCAGCCCGACGCTCGTGTATATGGGTTTCTTGCCCTCGGCTTTCCACTTCTTGTTCAGTTCGAGCGTTCGGTTGTACATGTCTATCGCCGAGAAACAAGCTTTGACGGGATTGTCCTCGAAATGAACGGGCGCGCCGAATATCGCCATGATGATACTTCCCTCATATTTGTCGAGCGTGCCGTCGTATTTGAAAATGTCTTCCGTCATTTCGGTGAAGTATTCGTTGAGGCGCTCGACGAGTTCCTCCGCGGTATCGGTCTCGTTGAGCCCCGGGCCGGACGCGAGGGCGAACATCGCCGTCAGGTCCATCTTTTCGCCGCCGAGCTGGAGCTTTTCGGGGTGCTGAATCAGCGTGTCCACGACCTGCGGGTTGACGTATGTCGAGAACATGGCCTTCATCTTCTTTGCTTCCTGCCCCTCCGTCATGAACCTGTAAACTATGACCATCAGGTAAGTAAGGATTATTGCTATGATTGCGGGCACGAGAGGTATCCACAGTCGGTTGAATGAGAACGCGATCACGGTGGCGATGAAATATCCCGCCACTGCGCCGAATGTGATCAGTGCTCCTATCGCCTGTTTCGCCGCTCCGCCGGCGTAGCCGATCCCGACGCAGATGATTACAAGCACAACGAAGAACGACCAGAAAGAAACAACTTTGATGAAAAGCTCGTTCACGATCGTATTAACGAAGTTCACGTGCATCCCGACGAGAGGGTATCTCGGGTCCAAGGGCGTTGGATTGAGGTCGTGAGTGTCTGCGGCGGTCATTCCCGTCATGCTTATCTTGCCGTCGAAGAAACGGAGCGTTTTCACCGCATCGGCTTTTTCTTCCTTGTTGAACGAGGCGAGTCGCTGTTGTTCGAGTAAAGACATCGGTTCGCCGCGCTCTTGTTTTTTCATCAGGTTGTAGATAACCGATGCATCGTATATCTGCTTGAAACTTCTGTGTGAGAACTGCCTCGGATTGTTGAATTGTCCGGCCCAGTTCACGAGAACCTTGTCCCCTTCATACAGTGGAATGATGATTTTCCTCCGTTTTTTCTCATGCGGGACCTTGCAGTTGTTCAGAATGATCCTTTCTTTTTCGAAACGGAGGTCTTTCATCCCTATATCGAGATACCGCATCGCGATTATAAGGTCTATGTGAAGATATAATTTTCCTTCGAACACAACGGCGGGCGCCGCGCTGCGCACCGTTCCATCCTGTTTTTGGAATTCGGGTTTGACATATCCTACGCCGGCGACGTACTCGCCAACTTCGGGAATCGGGGTTTGCATATTTATGACATTCATATAACTGCGCAGGAGTTCCTTTATCTCGGCCGGTTTTCCCCGCGGTGTTATGCCCAACTTGCCGTTTATAGCGAGAGCCTTGTCATTTTGGGTCTTCAATTTTTTGATTTCAGCAGATATCGCGGCCCGCTGTTTCTTTGTGAAAGGCAGCGGTTTCCCGCCGTTGATTTCTTTTTTCTTGCTGCTGTCGAGGAGTTGCTGGAGTTCTTCCGGAGAAAGGTTTCTCAGAGCAAAGTTTACGAGGACTTCAGTCTGATTTTTTGTCTGCGTCCTATCCGCAAGGACTATCAGGCGTGCGAAAATTTCATGGGCTTTCTTATTGTAGAGTATGTCGTTGAAGCCGTAAGGAGTGTCTTCTTTGTTATTAACTATTTGAGCGAGGTACACGTTTCCGGCGATGGCGATAGCGTCGTGGAGAATCTTGTCCCGGTCCGGAGCGAGAGTCGCGAGATCGGCGTTTTCGCTTAAGAAAGCGCCGGTGCTTTTAAGCGCGTCGAGACTTGTGACGAGCTGCTGGTCGCCGATGGCTTTAAGTAGTCCGCTCGCGGCGCTTTTCAGGGTTGCGGCGCTACCGGGGGTTTTGAGCGAAGCGGATATGTCGTAAAGGGCGGTTTTAAGATTTCCGATAGCCTGCTGGTTGGCCTGATAGCCGGAAACGAGGTTTTCGAATTGAGCGCGGAACACGTCCGCCATTTCCACATTCAGAGCCGGCCCGGCCGGGTCGAAGAAAAACACGTCGAAGAACGTCGCCTTGGTTCTCGACCCTTTTTCCCCGAGGGCTTTTATTATTTCGGCGTATAGGGTTCTGTCGTACGGCCACGGTTTCCATTCATAACTCTCGTCGTCGATGTCGAGCAGAACGAGTTTATCCGGGATCAGCTTTCGGTCGAGCGCCCCTCTGAGCCTGAACCGCATGTCGTACGCCCTGTATTCGAATGCCTTGAGTTGGTCGTGGACTTTTCCCACGATAAAAACGTTATCCGTGCCGTCATGGGCGATGATCCCCATGAAGACGGCGATGAAAGCGCCGAGAACTATCCCCATGATCCTGTTCCGCTGCTCGTGGGTCAAGGAGATTTTCTTGGAAAGTTTCATGTCGTGATCCTCCCGTATGCGCCGGCGGCCCAGCCGCGCTTATATCACGCATCCGTTTCGATAAGATTGATTCTTATTATCCTCATTTGAGATAAAGTATTATATCTTTTTTTTAGCGAAAAAATCTTCACCCGCCGAAAATGCGCCCGGCCCGTGAAAGCGGCGTGGGGCGCGCGCCTCACGGCTCGACCGGAATATCCGGCGGCGAGATCCTTTTCGTGGAAAGAAGCTTCGGCGCCTGATTTTTAAGAGCGCCGAGAAGCAGCGCGCGCCCGTGAGCGAGCTTCTTTCGTTGCGGAGTCTCGCCCGAAGCGAGTTGAACGAGTTCGAAGATGTGATACACCGGCTTGGCGCCGGGTATCACCGAAGTCGCCGCGGAGAACGCGAGAACGCATCCGGCGCAGTAGGCGAGCACCGCGTCCGCGCCGGTTTTCGCGGCTTCCGAGTACGCGCGAAGAGCGGCCGACGTCACCGCGAGCGGGTGATAGTTCTTCTTGGCCGGGAATCCGCCTCCGATTCCGCAGCAATATGCGCAGTCCCTGTTGTGGGGCATTTCCACGACTTCCGCGCCGAGTTTTTCGAGAATCTTTCTTGGAAGCTCTTCGTATTCCGGCCCTATGACTTTCGCATGGCACGACTCCTGAATGGTGACTTTCATCCCGAGCGGTTTAGTGATTTTAATTTCGCCGCTTTCGATTTTTCCCCAGAGCCACGGAAGGTAGGCCGTTATCTCCATGTCGGTTTTCAGCCCGAACTTGGGAAGAACGTTTGTGAAAATGCTGTAGCCGGCCGTGCAAAGGACCATCATTTTTTTCGCGCCGAGTTTTTCGAAATAGCGGTTGAGCCTCGCGGCGGTGGCGCGAAGCTGGTCGTGCATCCCCGTCCTGAAGTACATTTCGCCGCAGCAGTATTCCATCCCTCCGCGGATGTTCAAATCCCGCAGGAAGGACGCCTGAGTGAGAACCGGTATCGAACATATATTGCAGCCGGGATACGCGAACTCCTCGCACGGCGAGAGGTCGGACCACTTTTCGAGAAGTTTTTTCTCTTCCGCCGACAAGTGGGCGACGGCGTTCGTCCGGAAGTTATCCGGGTCGTGAGGCTGAAAAAAAGACGACCATGCCGGAAGCCCGCGGCGAACGTGCTCTTCGTTGAATCTTTCGAGGAACAGAGACAAGGGGTTCGCGCCGTTCGGGCATGTCAGGTTACAGGAGAAACAAGTCTCGCATTTGTATAGTACGTGCGCGCCGGGCGACCCACGCCGCAGGGCCGTCATCTCCCTTTTCGCGGCGGATTCGGACAGCCCCATCACCGGGCATTCGGAAAGACACTTTCCGCACACCTCGCACGCGTCCGCGTCGTAGGGTTCGAGCAGCGCCGCGCCTCTCTTTTTTTCAGTCTTCGAATTCGGAGTGTTCATCTCTTCCATTTTCTCTCCCGCATTTTACCGACGATTAAAATAATCCCCAATTATAAGTTCCATCCGGCGCTCCGGTAAACACAATGGTTGTTTAAAACCATGGTGACATATCGTTGCTGTAATGATAAAATCAAATTGCCGGGATAGGCGCATTTTTGCGTGACCGGAATAACTCAATGGAATTGAATATTGATTAAAAGGATAGAGACACGAACCCCGCGGAGCGGAAAACGGACGGTCGCCGTTTCGGTCGCCGTTGTGTTATTGCTGTTTCTGGCCGCCGTCCGCGCCGAAGCGCTGTCGGCGCCTTACACCCTCGGCTCGAAATACATCCTGTTCGACATAGATAAAAAGATCATATACTGCGAAGGCCAATCCGAATTTCTTTATAAGACAATGAGAGTGCAGGCCGACACGATCCGGGTGGACGTGAAATTCCACGTCCTGTATGCGGAAGGGAACGTTGTCGTGAGCACGATGGGATCGACCTCGAAGGCGGCGCCCGCCGCGCAGCAGGAAACCATCGCGGAAGAGGACGCCGAGCGGATCGAGCGGGAAACAACCAGCCGCGAAACGGCCTCGGGGTCCGACTATCAAGGCGAGCAGTTCAGGTTCGACATAGAGCGCATCGCCGGAGAACTCATTCAAACGCGGAAGAACTACAGGCATATATACCTTCAAGGCGAGGCGCTGAACGAAGTGTCGCAATTGCCCGTCATGAACGAAGGGGAGTTCCTCTACGACGAGCCGGAAGTGACGACGAACGCGGTGACTGCTTCCCGCTTCAGAGTGTCGCCCGGAGACCAATATGAAGCGTGGCACGCAAGGATGTGGGTGAAAGGCAACAAAGTTCTGAATGTTCCTTACTATACCAATTCGAGCAAGAAGATAACACCCGGCAACTGGCGGCTGAAAAGCGTGAGCTACAGCTCGAACACCAACTGGAACATCGGCGCGAGCGTGCGGTACAGCGAAAAAAGAACAAGACAGGGATTTGTGGATCTCGTGTATAAAAAGAGCGGGGACACAAGGTACGCGCTCGGCCTGAATCAGGCGTTTCAACTCGGAAAACTGACGGCGGGATCGTTCTCTCTTTCGAACGCGCTGACGGGAGATTCAGGATACATGCTTTCGTTGAACAGACACGGCGGCTCGATGAGGTCTCAGTCTCTTCAAATCGGCTACGATCGCGAAAATCCCGTCAATGTTCGCTTGACGGGCAACACGAAATGGGACAAGAAAAGAGTCCGGGGATTCGTGTACGCGACACGGAGCCGGACGCAGTCGGACCCGAGGATCAACGCTATTTTTGATGTCGATCAGGACACCAAGTATCTCGGAAAAAGCCGGACGGTCGGATATCAGATCAACACTCACGCCACGTATGAATCCGGCGGATATGAAGATGCTGTTTCGGACGGGAACGTATTCGTGGCGGTGAGCGCGTTTCACACCGGAATAAACCTTTCGAAGAGGTCCCGCGTGAGCATGTCCTCTTCGTCGGGCCTCGGCGCCGGCACTGAAGGCGACGTGCGCGGCAACATGAGCGGCGCGTTGCGATACAGCTTAACAACGCGGGGCGGCCGACTTTACAGCCTGAGCTACTCCGCCCGAAACAGCCGCAGCTACGGTCGCGGATATGCGGATCAGGGCCTGTCCGCCTCGGTCTCGGTTTCCCGCTCTTCAAAATCCACGTTTAGCCTCTATTCCTCTTACGACCTCAGGAAATCCACTTTCGGCTCGGTATCAACGAACATCGATTATATCTTCAGCAAGAAGTGCAGATTGTGGTCCGACATGACCTACGACCTCGTTGAAAATCATCTGGCCTCCAAAAATTTCAACATGAGTTACAACATGTACGGAACGCTTGTGAACACCCGGTGGTTTGTGGAATCGAACGATTTCATGTTCGATTTTTCAACCAATTTCAGATAACCTTCGCACGAGGCATCCCGATAAAATCCGTCGCCGAACAGGTTTCCCTCCGCCGAAAAGATGGTAGAATTTCACCTTAATGACCTATTCGATCGGATTGCCGCGAAATAAACATGCGCGCTTCACAACCCGGCGCACCGCAACGCTTTTTGTTTCGCTGACCGCCTTTTTGATTTTTTTCTCCGCGGCCGCCGCATACCTTTTCGCGACCCCCGCAGAGTCGCAGGAAATCACGGTTAATCAATCCGCGGGCATCGAGTTCGAGGAAAACGACGGCTTCGGCTACACTCTTTCCCCCGACGACGAAAACTACAAGCCGCTTCCTCCCGCGCCGGCCGCTCCGGCGAAAAAGGGCGTCCCCGGAAAAATCAATCCTTCCGATAAAACCTCGACATCCTATCCGCGGGCGATGCCTGAGTTCCCGGAACTTTTTAAAGAGGAATCGCCCTCCGCACCCGCGCCGAAAGCCGCGACGCCGGTGGCTAAACCTAAGACCGTACTGAAAAAAGCGGATATAAAATCATCGAAAAAAATGTATAGGTACGAAAACGGGCGCCCGGCGCTCCCGAAAACCGCTGCGACCGATGAACCTCGGGACGAGACGGTGGAACCCGAAGAAGCGACGAAAGCAGCGCCGTCGCCGGGGAAAGCCGAAACCACGCCTGAAGAAGAGGCGCCCGGGGAGCAGGCCGAAGGCGTTGAAGAAGCCGCCTCGGAACCGCCGCCCGAACCGGCTTTCCCGCCCACGTCGAAACACAACCGCGGACAACGAAAACCCGCGGAACCCGGAAAGATCAGAATCACCGGCAACCTCGAACTCGGCTACCAGACCGCTTCGGCCTCCGGCTACGAAATTGGATTCCTTTCCCAAAACGGACTTCTTTATTTCAACGACGATTTCCAGCAGAAAACGCGATTGATGGTGGACGGTCTTTTTCAAAACGGTCTTTCCGTCAGCGGTCTGTTCGTTGAAAATCCGTTTCAAGACAAACAATTCAATCTCAACCTGAGCGGCCCGCACGGACACGCCAACATGGGAGACGTCGATGCGGCTTTCAAGGCGGGCCAGATGACGGGCTTCCAAAAAACAATCCGGGGGCTCGATTTCGCATACAACACGGGCAAGCTTACTTTCACCGGCTTGCTTTCCCGGCAGAAGAGCGAAACCACGCACGAGACTTTCAGAGGCCAAAATATAAGAGGACCTTACGTTCTAAGAGCGACGTCGATCCTCAGGGACAGCGAAGTCGTGACTATCAACGGCCGGCAGGTCCCGAAGAACGAATACGTGTTGGATTACTTCCTCGGGCAGATCACTTTCAACAGCAACATAGACCCGACGAGCGTGGTGGACATCACATACGAGTCCGTGCTGCTGGTGTCGATCAACACCGGCTCGCTGAACGGTTTCTCGGTGAACACCGACCCGAAGAACAGGCGCTACGACATCGGGGCCGCGTACCTCGAGGAAGGAACGAGCCGCGCGACGCGGGAGACGCTTTTCGAAACATCCACCGACATCGACGGCTTGTCGGCGGCGTCCGGCACGGCCCACAACCTCGGCCACATAAAGCTCGTGAAGGAAAGCGAAATTGTTTCGAGAATAAGCGGGCTCCAATCGGAGCTGCTGTCCCGAGACAGGGACTACACGATCGATTACCCCGCGGGCTTGATCTCCTTCCTTCGCACGTTCTCCGCCTCGGATACGATTCGCGTCTCTTTCAGCTATTACAACCAGAACTACCTACAGTGGGTGTCCCGCGAAGAACTTCGAGGCACGGCCCGCAGTTCATACATCCTTCAGAAGGAAAAAGTGTATTCCGGTTCGGAAGTCGTGGAACTCTACATCAACGATACCTACGTGCGCAGATTGACGCGGGACGTCGATTACACCATCAGTGAGGCGAACAACTCGATCGACTTCCTCGACTCCGGTGTTCGACCCGAGTCAACTCAAGCCCGCTATGTTTTAATCAGTTACGAAATAGTACCGGCGAACGTGCCGGGCAGCAGGGACGTGAAAAGAAAAGTAACGGATTTCACGGCCCGCGTCACGCTCGGCCCCGCGACACTCAGAGCAGAAGTTTCGAGCACCGACTCGGACATAACCCTCAAGACGGTTCAGATCCTCGAGGAAAGAGTCGCAACGGTGGGCGCCGCCACCACTGACGGTGTTTTCCCCCTCCAGTTCGAAGCCATTCGCGGAACCGAGGAGGTCTTTTTCAACGACACCATATCGCCGTTGTCCCGCCAGTTGCAGGGCGCGGACTACGTTCTCGAATACGACGCCGCACTGGAAGCGACCGTGCTGAAATTTAAAAAAACGATTCCCCCGGGGACGACGATTCTCGCGAACTATAAATATTCACCCGCCGCTCTCTACGGAGTCGAGCGGAGCGGGAGCGCCGTGAGAGCTCTCGCCGACGTGAAACTTCCTCGGAACGGCGCCCTACAGGCGGAATTCATGAACAAGAGTCTCTACTTCGCTCCGCTGACAAGCTACAACGACATGGAGACCGACCGCTCAATGCTCCAGTTCAACATATCCCCGTTCAGACATGCAACATTCTCCGCCGGCTGGCTCAGCCAGAAATACGGCACGGATTTCTCGAACGGAATCGACATGCTCACCGATGAATGGAACAGCCGGCTCGAATATGATTTCGGCCGCGGCCGCTCCGCCGCATACTCGTTCGCCGCCAGATCGAAATACGACAGCAAGGATGTAAGAAGCACCGATCAGCAACAGGACACGCACAGGCTCGACGTACATTACACGCGCGGCGCGAAACGCAGGCTGTCTCTCGACACCCATCTCGAGACCCGCAACCTCTCGGATAAAACGGAAAAAACCAGCGACCTTCAGGTGCTCAAGACCGGCTTCAGCTTGGCGTACACCACCGGCCCGGCGCTCACGCTGAAATGGAACAGCGACGGGAACTCGGTGAAGTCCATCGCCCCGGCCTCGGTCGGCTCATCCGGAGATTTCACCACGAGAACCATCTCGAACGTCCTCGAACTTTCTTGGCTTCCACACCCGATCTGGACCGTTTCAGCACAGTACGACACCCAGTCCATAGCCGACACCCGGCCTCTCGAAACCGACTCCGAACTCGACGACATTAACATAACGCTGCTCGCGAAACCGAAAAACCACATCGACACCGCCATGTTCAACTTCCTTCGACAGCACAGACCGAACCCGTACTACGGCGACTCTCTCGTGCAGACCGCCACAACGAGGCTCGACTACAAGCTCGGCCCCGTGTGGATAATCACTCCGAGCTTCATCAGCACCGAATCTGAAATATCCGAGAGCAGCCGCAGCACCAGCCGCGACGCCGGCATCCGCGCTTCCTACAGAAACGACGCAAAACGCGGATGGTCCGCCACCGCTGAGTTCAATCACAACAACCGCTCTTCATCCTCCGCAAACTCAGACGGCACATGGGAGGAAACACCCGGCTCACAAAATAAAACCGCTTTCACGACGAGCTTTATCCCAAGCGCGCGCATACAATGGAAAAACAGCCTTTCTATCGTGAACGATACGTCTTCAACCGTATCAAGCAAACTAACAAGCTTCGGCTCGACCCTCAACTTCGTGTACTCACCTTCAACCAAACTGAGCCTGCTTTTCAACAAGGAAAAATCGCAGTCCGGTTCTTCGGACCGAACACGCTACCAGTTGAATTCCGAAACCCTTCTGGACCGTTATTTCTCCCTCGAATTCTCGCTCAAAAAGGAAAAACAAGGCGGCGAGTCCGCTCAACAGTACGACGGCACTCTGCTGAACGTCGGCCTGAAGGCAGAATTCTGAAACGCGGAAGCATCGCCGCGAATCAAAGGAGGTTTTATGTATTACAACCATGACAGGAACTGGGGCTGCAGAATCTCCGACGAACATGTGTTCAGGGGCGTGAAAACCCTCATTCTCGAAAACGAGCTGCTCAGAGTTTCAATCCTGCTCGACAAAGGAACGGACGTGTATGAATTCCTTTACAAACCGCTCGACATAGACTTCATGTGGCGGGCGCCTAACCCGCTGAGGGACCCGCGCGCCTTCGTTTCGACAGGCTCGCGCGCGGACGGTTTTTTCATGGACTACTACTTTGGAGGCTGGCAGGAAATATTCCCGAACGGCGGCGTGGCGCTCACCTACAAGGGCGCGGAACTCGGGCAGCACGGCGAAGTATCGATCATTCCGTGGTCCTGCCGCATTGTCGAAGACACCCCCGAACAGGTTTCCGCCGTGGTGTCCGTACGTACGTATAGAACGCCTTTTTACATAGAGAAAAAACTCACGCTGAAGACCGGCGTGGCCGCGCTTTTCATGGATGAGAAAATAGTGAACGAAGGACGCGAGGAAATGGACTACATGTGGGGGCACCATCCGGCGCTCGGGCACCCGTTCATAGACGCCACCTGCCGGCTCGATGTGCCGGCAAAGCGCGTGGAAGTTCACTCTCCATTATTCTGCGACACAAGCCGCCTCACCCCCGGCGCCGTCTTCGACTCGTTCCCCATCATCAAGGACAAAGACGGCCGGGACTACGATCTCTCGGCAGTTCCGCCGCCCGACGTTAAGACAAGCGAAATGTGCTATCTTCTCGGACTCGACGACGGGTGGTACGCCGTAACCAACACCGGAAAAAAAGCCGGCTTCGGAATGTGGTGGGACAAGGACATTTTCCCGGTCATCTGGCTATGGGAGGTTTTCACCGGCAACTTCGGCTATCCGTGGTACGGGCGCACGTACAACCTCGCTCTCGAACCGTGGTCGAGCCATCCGGGAGGCATGGCAAACGCTCTCGCACGCGGAACCACCCGGAAGATAGGCCCCGGCGAACAACTCGAAACCTCTCTCACCGCGGTGGCGTATCAGGGCTTGGATAAAGTCGGGAAAATTTATAAAGACGGCAAAGTCGAATAGTTCTTTCGGTTTTCCAGTGAAAAAATGGTTTCGCCCGGCGGACGGCGGCGCGGTCAGTTCTTTTTTATAAGGACGTCGCCGCTGATGGTCTTTACTTGCAGGCTGTTGCCGCCCGCGCCGATCCGCGCTTCCATGCTCCTGTCCTGTTTGTTCATGGACTTCGACGGAAGCTCGCAGTTGATATCTCCGGAAATCGTTCCCACGGAAATGTCGAGATCGGATTTTTCCGGCAGAGCTACGGACACATCCCCGGAAGTCGTCGAGATGCCGATCGCGTTTTTCGGGATCGACGCCGATGCATAACTAATATCTTCGCTGACTGTCTTCAGTTCGATCTCTCCGCCGCCGGTTTTTCCGGATTTCACATCGATGGAACCGCTCGTCGAAACGGCTTTGACCTTTCCGCCGCATTCCGCTATCTTGATGTCTCCGCTCGTCGTTTTCACATCTGTTCCACCCGAGACGTTTGACGCGGAAATATCTCCGCTTGTGCTGCGCGCCGTAGCTCCGCCGCGGCCCGCCCCGAATATCTCTATGTCTCCGCTTGTCGTTTCCGCCCGGACCGACTCCGAGCCTCGCCCTATTATCACATCTCCGCTAACCGTGCTCACCTTCGCCGTGCTACCCTTCGGCGCAACTATTTCATAGTCTATCCAGCCGTTCGATTTCAGCCAGTTCTTCGGATATTCCGTTCTAACTTCCACTCCGGAACCATCGTTTTTCACTATCATCTTGTATTTCGGAGCGTACCGTTCCGCGTCGGCCTGCGACTTTGCGCGCACGCATTTCTCGGCGGTCACCTTCACGCTTTTTATGTCTTCGAAAGTGATTTTTATTGATCCCGCTATCTCTGAAACCTTAATGTTCACCGGTGCGGCGACCGGGATGTTCTTGACGATGATTTCCTTGTGTTCGGCTTTCATAACGCCGAACTTTCCAGCGATATCGACCGGGTTTATCTTGGTGGAGCAGCCGGACCCTCCGAACAGCGCGGCGGCGAGGATGATAATCAGAAAACAATTTACTTTCTTCATTGTCTCCTCCTGATTTATTTTCTCTTTGTCATCAATATGCACGCAAATGCATCGAAATACAAGTGATTCGATTCAACTCGAATCCGTCATTTGGATTCGGGAGCAATGATTCAGAACGGATGAAAAGCAAGGCGGAAGGAGTATTTTTAAAGTGAGCGTACCGAGATGTACGTGAACGAAAAAATGTGACGACAACGAAGCAGTTCGCCGCTATGAACATTGCACTGGATTCGGCGCACTATTGACGAATCCGGGTCAAAATGAAGGATTCTTCACACATGCCGAACTAAGAGATATACTATAAATTCCGCCGGCGGCCAGAGTCTGGGCGAAAAAACCGGCGAGGCATAGGGGTGAATGGAGATGAGGGACGAGGAAAAGAGAATGGTCCGCGCGCTCAGGGCGGCGGTCGGCGCGCGCGGCGCCGGGAAAATCAAGGCCGTGGTGGGGCTCGATGGTTTCATAGACGAAATTGTGCACGTGGTCTCCGCGAGAAAGGACCACGAGACGTATAAACGACTTGAAATGATGGGCGACTACGCCGACAGGATAAAGAGCTTCGCTGGAAAGAGCGGCAATATTGAATACGTGCCGCAGCGTGTGAAAATCGGAGGCAACGGCCCGATCATGGGAAACGCGATCGCCGCGCTCGGCGCCTCCACCACTTACATCGGCAACATCGGATGGCCGGAAGTCCACCCGGTTTTCAAAGTGATGGAGGAGACCGCCGAACTTATCACTCTCGCGGAACCTTGCCACACGGACGCCGTGGAATTTCTCGACGGGAAAATTATGATCGGGAAAATGGCGCCCATATCTCAGGTCACTTGGGAGCGGCTGATGGAGGTCGTCGGGATGACTCGCCTGCAATCGCTCCTCGACAGCGCGGACCTTCTCGCTCTCGTGAACTGGACGATGATCACGTTCATGTCCGACATCTATGACCGCCTTCTCGCGGATGTTTGCCCGAAGTTTTCTCCCGGAAAAGAAAGATACGTGTTTTTCGATCTCGCCGACCCGCAGAAGAGGGAGACCGAAGACATAGCGCGGATGCTGTCTCTCGTCGGGCGGTTTTCGAAATATTACAAGGTGATCTTCGGGCTAAACGGCAGAGAGGCGCGGCAGATCGCCGACGTTCTCGGCGTGGGAGTTCCCGCCGACCTTCCGGATTCCGTCGAAAAGACGAGCGAAGCGATTTCCCGGTCGATGGGGATATATTCAGTGCTCGTTCATCCGGTCGAATTCGCGGTGACGACCATCGGCGGGAATACGTACAGGCAGGACGGCCCGCACACCAAGAAACCGGTGATCACAACCGGCGCGGGGGACCACTTCAACGCGGCGTTCTGCCTCGGACAGACGCTCGGAATGGATCCCCGGACGTCTCTTCTCATGGGGGTTTGCAATTCGGGTTATTACGTAATGTCGGGCCGCACGCCTTCGCTTGAGGACCTGATGGGGTTCATGGAAAACTGGCGCGACGATCCTTTCGGACTGATGTCGTTATGACACGTCGGCGGACGGGAAGGATTTTTAAAGGAACCGAGTAATCAGCCCCGATTTTTCCGGTGAAAAATACGGGTTGAAAATAAACAAATCACTTCAGAGGGATTGAGAAGCCATGCCTAACACAACCAAAGAGCAGGACTTCGCGGGAAAGATGAAACGTTTGCACGAAGGGAAAAATATCCATCGAAGCGCTCGCGGCGGCCACGGGATTTTCAGCGGATTATCTCGAAAAAGTGGAAAAGCGGGATGTCATGCCGCCGGTTTCCGCCATCATCCAGATTTCAAAGGCGCTCGTCGTTGACGCGGGAAAGTTTCTCTCAGCCGACGACACGAAGACGGGCCGTAAAAAGGCGGAAAGTTTTTCAAAAAGGAAAAATGCGTATTTCTACAAAACGCTTACGCCCGACGCCGAGCATAAGCACATGAAAGGATTCCATGTAACAATTCCGCCGGAATCCGACCATGAAGGCGTTGAGTATAAGCACGAGGGCGAGGAATTCATTTATGTTCTCGACGGCCGACTCGAAATCAAGGTCGGCCCGGACCTCAGAAGCCTGAAAAAAGGCGAAACGATTCATTTCGATGCGAATAAAACCCACCGACTCCGAAACCCCGGCAAGAAAAAAACCGAGCTCATCGTTGTCGTGTACACACCCTGACGGAGGCCTTCATGTCGATACTTCTGACCGAAGAGCAGCACATGGTTCAGCTTATGGTCCGCGATTTCGCGCGGAACGAGATTGATCCGGTCGCCGCTCGAAACGACCGGGAGGAAAGATTCCCGGCCGACATCCTGAAAAAAATGGGCGGGCTCGGACTCATGGGGATGATGGTTCCGGAACAATACGGCGGCGCGGGGGCGAGCGCGGTCTCTTACATTCTCGCGGTGGAGGAAGTGGCGGTGGCGTGCGCCTCGACCGCCGTCACCATGTCGGTGAGCAACTTGTCCTGCGGGCCTCTGTTGCTTTTCGGCAACGAAGCGCAGAAGCGAAAATACCTGACGCCGCTCGCCTCCGGGAAATGGCTCGGCGCTTTCGCAATAACCGAACCCGAGACCGGCTCCGACGCGGCGAGCGTCTCGACAAAGGCGGTGCGCAAGGGAAACCATTATGTGATAAACGGCCGCAAAAACTTCATCACTAACGGCGCTTACGCCGATGTCTTCATAGTGATAGCAAAGACCGGAGACGAGCAGAGGGGCAGGGGGTTGAGCGCGTTCGTGGTTGAAAAAGGGACGCCCGGACTCGAAATAGGCAGGGAGGAAGACAAGATGGGGCTTCGCGCCTCGAACACGGTGGGGTTGCTGTTCGAGGATTGCCGCGTACCGGCTGAAAATCTCCTTTCCGAGGAGGGACAGGGGTTCCGCATCGCCATGGCGGCGCTCGACGGCGGCAGGATCGGCATCGCAGCGCAAGCCACCGGCATCGCTCGAGCCTGCCTCGAAGAAGCTGTGAAATACGCGACCGAGAGAAAACAGTTCGGAAAAACGCTCGCCAAACATCAGGCGGTGCAGTGGATGATCGCAAACTCCGCGCGAGACGTGGAGGCGGCGCGACTGCTGAACATGAGCGCCGCACTTTCAAAAGACCGCGGCGAACCGTTCTCCTACGAAGCCGCGATCGCCAAGCTGTTCGCCACCGAAGCGGCCAACCGTATCTCTTACGACGCGCTTCAGATTCACGGCGGCTACGGATATACGAAGGAATATAAGATCGAAAGATTGTACCGCGACGCGCGTGTTACAACGATATATGAAGGAACTTCGGAAGTTCAGCGCATCGTGATCGCCAACCATCTCCTGCGGTGAGCAACGCCGCGCGCGCCGAACTTACATAGTATGGGTGCGCGGCGCCTTCCGGCCTTCGATCTTTTCGATCTCCGAGATTATGTCCTCGGGGATATCGACTCTTTTCAGATTCCGGTAATCGTAATAAACGCCGATGCTCGCGCCCACCGCGGCGATCTCGCCCCGCGCGCGGCTGTACACCGCGTAATCGATTTTCATCTCGCTCCCCTGAACGCTCAACGTCCGCGCGCCGACCGTTATGGTGTCGGGGAATGTCACCGGCCTTATGAACCGGCAGTCGGTCCATGCGAGGATCGGGCCGATGCCGGACTGTTCCATGTGCCGTCTCAACCCGATCATTTCCCCGTAGTGAACCCTCACGTTTTCGAAGTATTTGAAATACCTCGTGTTGTTCACATGCTGGAAGGCGTCCATGTCGCCCCATTCTATTTCTATATCTTTTTTAACTTTAAAATCGT
Source organism: bacterium (assembly GCA_022709505.1). Classification (GTDB taxonomy): domain Bacteria; phylum UBP15; class UBA6099; order UBA6099; family UBA6099; genus JAKLIR01. The sequence continues at coordinate 22,671 of JAKLIR010000002.1, forward strand.
CGATGGATACCATCATGCTACGTTCCTTTCGTCAGCCGCCGCGCGCGCGGCCCGGGGTCAATCCCGCTATATATTTTTCGACATCGAACTTCGACGCGCAACCTTTCCAGTTCATGAACCTTATCTTGCCGAACACTTTGCGCTCCGGCCATGGGCGGTCGTGGACTCCTCCGACGCACCATGCGATTCCGGCGTACCCGTTCGGATCGCGGCCGTCCAATTCGTATTTATCATTGAGATAGATCGCCGTCCTCATCGCCTGCTCCGGCGTCTCGCTCCATTCGAGAATCTTTTTCCCCCAGTACATCCTCATATATCCGTGCATCCTTCCGGCGGCGACCATGCCGGCCTGCGCAGCGTTCCACAATTCATCGTGCGTGCGCGCTCCTTCGAACTCTTCCGTCGTGTAGATATATTCCCTCGCATCCTTTAAATGATCGTTTAACGTTTCGCGCGCCCAAGCCGGGAAACCGCGCGGCGAATCATAAAAAGGATTGTAGAGGCAGAAGTTATCCGCAAGCTCGCGCCGGACGATCAATTCTTCGAGGAAAGCCGCCGCGGCCGCCGCATCGCCGCGACGTACTGTTTCGACAGCCACCCTCTGCGCCGATATCTGCCCGAAATGCAGGTAAGGGGAAAGACCCGACTGCGCGTCCTCATTCGGATCGTTTCTCGCCTCGTCGTATTTTGAAAGTCCTTGATCGAGAAACGAAGACAGCGCCGCCCGCGCGGCTTTTTCCCCGGGAACGATCTCTTTTACAGCCGGGATGGAGGGGGCCGCGCCGAGACTCTTCAAGAGCCGTCTCCAGTCCGGCGGGTTCTTTTCACCCGGATATTCGCCGGGATGCTTTTTCACCGCGGGCGGAAGATCGTCGAGGAAATCGCCTATCCGTTTTTTTATCTTCGGGCGGATCGTGTATGCTCCGTATTCGAGCTTTCCTGACACCGCGCGACAGGGAATTATGTTGTGCGCGTCAACCTCTAAAAAAGGAATCTTAAGCCGTGCCGCCGCCTCGAACCGCCATTCCATTTTGATGCGCAACGGATCGAAATCCGATACGATCGCACCGGGCTTTATTCGTTTCGCGAATCGGACGATCTCCTCCGCCGGATTTCCCGCGAGCACTTTGAAAGCGATGTTCAGCCGGCGAAGTCTGCTCTCCAGTTGCGCGAGCCCCGCGAGCATGAACTCGTATTGCCGCGCCGCCGCGCCGAGAAAATTCGGGCTGAGGCAGAAAACGACGAATAGCGGACTTCCCGCGGAGAGCGCGAGAGACTGTGCGTATGAAAGCGCCCAGTTGTCCGCAACCCGCTGGTCTCTGCTCATCCAATACAGAACGGGTCCGGTGGTTTGTGCTCCTTCTTTCAAGACTGTGACTCGCGCCGGATTCATAAAGGATATTCTATCACTCCGGGCCGGGAGAGACAGCATTGCCGGCCTGAATGATTCGATTTCAACCCACGTTAGTGAAAAATGCAGGCCGAAGAAAAATCAAACTGTCCCGGCCGCATCGTGGTTTGACATCGAATCGGGGCATAATATAAGGTAAGTTCGGCTTGGAGAAAGAAAATGGCTGAAAGAATCGAAATCGACGCCGGTGGATTGCGGTTGGGGATAACGACCGCCGAGTCGAACTTGGTTCGGCCGGTATTGGTTCATACCGTCGCGAGCCGCCGCGATCCAGATTTCATGCTCGAAGTTGTTTCGAAACAAGAGGTGCGCCTCGGCCGCGGGTTTGAAATCGAACAAAAGGGCGATTGCTTCCTGTTCGGGATGCAGGGTGTCGATTGCCGGCTTGACATAGGAAAGAGAGAGGGAAAGCTTGATGTCGTTCCGGACGCGGGAGCGCTCGAGTATGCCATGAAAGTGATTATCTCCGTCCTCTTGCTCAACAGGGGCGGGGCGATCTTTCATGCGGCTGGAATCATTGTGGGCGGCGCGGGTTTGGTGTTCGCGGGTCCGCACGCGGCCGGAAAAAGCACGGTTGCATCTTATGCGCTTGAAAAAGGGCTCACCGTCATCGATGATGAAAACATAATTATCGCGAGGGCGGCGGACGGCCGGTTCCGGCTGTTCGCGATGCCGTTCGAGGGTCGGGTGGGCGGGGCTGATGCGTATGGCTTGAGAGAAGGGCATTCTCTGTCGGCGATCTTTTTCCCGAGGCACGGAAACGGCGCTGCTGAAACAGTAAAATTGACCGGAACCGCCGCGGCGAACAAAGTTTTTGAAAACGTCTGTTATTTACCACCTGAAAGAGGTATCATTGGCCTATCTCTGGAAGTCATTGATGCGCTGATAAAAAACATACCGATCGCCGACTTGTGCTATGCCCTTGATGAAAGGGAGAGCCTATGGGATGAAACGGGGAGATTTGTGGAAGAAAATTTACATTCATTCGCCTGATTGCGCGTGGCGGGAGATCGGCGGCGAGGTTTTCATCGTCTCCTCCAAGTCCGGCGGCGTCCACATGCTGAATCCCGTGGCGTCTTTCATCTGGACCCACCTCGACGGAAACAGCACTGTCGCCGCCATTGCATCGGAACTTGAGAAGGAATTCGATGTGGAAAACAGCACAATCAATAAAGACATCCCGGAGTTCTTCGATGAAATGACTAAGATCGGTATTGTCTCCGAAAAGCAACTTTAATCAGGGTTGAATCTTTTTCGCCCCCTCCGCGTGAGAAATCCATTTTGAAAGCTATTAAATAAATTTTCATAATCTCGAATATTCCCCAATATACCTTTATGCCGGATTTTGTTTTATTCTTATTAAACTGGATTTTTCACCAGAAAAATCCGGGAAATCGTAAAAAGGGCGATCTACGGTGTTGCATCATCGACTCGAACTCGGTCACATACTAAACAGTATGCTCCCTCGTTCTCGCTCGATACGCCTTGTATCTCATCCCTTTTTCCGATTTCAACCCACATTGGGGAAAAATGCGGGTTAAAGGCGGTCGAAACGCTTTTTCAAGGAAAGAGGTTTCGGAGTTGGAGAGAGATTCGGTTCTCGAAAAAATGTACGAAGAAGCGGTGCGGCTCCGGCGGCTCCTATCAGTTCATTTCGAACTGACTCATAACTGCAATCTCAGATGCAAGCATTGTTACGTTTGTCCCTCGAAGGGATTGGAAATGGACGCCGATACCGTGATCCATGTGCTTGAGAAGATAGCGGAACGCGGCGCGCTTTTTTTGACTTTCACTGGCGGGGAGCCGCTGGTCCGGGAAGATTTTTTTGAGATCGCGCTTGCGGCGAAGGCTCTCGGTTTCTCAATCCGGGTTTTTACAAATGGAACGCTGATCGGAGAGAAGGAAGCAGACATCTTTGGGGAAATTTCCCCGCTCGAAGTAGGGGTGAGCCTGTACGGAGCGAACCCGGAAACCCACGATTCAATTACCGGAGTGCCCGGCTCTTATCTGAAAACCCGCCTCGCGGCGGAGGCGCTCATTAAAAGAGGGGTGCGCGTCACTATTAAATCGGTAATCATGAAGCCGAATTTCGAGGAATACGGCGAACTGATCGACTATTCCAAGGGCATAGGCGCCAAATACCTGTTTGACATTACGGTTTTTCCGAAGGACGACGGAGACAAGCAACCGCTGGTGTTGCGGCTTGAGGACGAGCGGATTGAAAAGATCTTTTTGGACCCAAGGCTGCGCGGTGCGGGCGGGGAGGGGCGCTCCGGTTGCCGCGGCCCGGTTTGCGACCTAAACACCGCATCGATCGCGATATCCCCGGAAGGAGATATTTTCCCTTGTCTTCAGCTTCGGATTTCGCTTGGGAACGTAGCGGAGGGAGAGATAGATTCGGGCATATCGAAAATTACGGCTAAAGACGGCCCGATAAAGAGAATTTTAAAGGAAAATGAGTTGAAATTATGTTATAATTGCAATGTGAGGAAATATTGCACGAGGTGCCCCGGCCTCGCGCAGCTTGAAGATGGGGATGTCATGGGCCCTTCTTTGTGGGCTTGCAGAATCGCCGCATCAAGGGGGAAATCTCAGCAATGAACCAAAATTCAGACAACAATAGCCAAGGCTCGAAAAAACGCCCTTATGAAAAACCGACTATAAAATCCGGGACCATCAAAGACACTTTTCTTGCATGCGGCAAGTGTACTAACGGCCCCGTGGATCAATTCCTCTGTAATATTTTCCCGGAATTAAGCTGAACTTACTCGGATTTTTCACCGGAAAAATCCGGGAAATTGTAAAAAAGAGCGATCCACGGCGTTGCATCATCGACTCGAACTCGGTTACATACGAAGCAGTATGCTCTCTCGTTCTCGCTTGATGCGTCTTGTGTCTCATCTCTTTTTTCAATTTCAACCCACCTTGGTAAAAGATGTGGGCTAATTACAATTTAATTTTTGAATGCTTTTATTTTGGGTATAATTTTTCAGTTGGTTTTAATTTATTAATTTATATATATCATATATTGAATACTAAAAGGGATTGAAAAGCAGAAAATGACGAAAAGGAATAGACACGAAAACATTACGGCAGCCAGAAAGCTGCTTTTTTCTCTAATGAAAGCCGAAACCGATCAGAAAGCCGCTCCCGCGGTCTTGGAGGAAATTAGAAAAGGCATCCCTTGGAATGACGTGATCAGAGACGGAGTCGCGCCTTATGTTTATGACATAATCAGAAAAATCGGCCTCGAAAAAGAGATTCCTGACTCGGCCGGAACGGCGCTTGAGAAAAGATTCGTTGAAAACACCTGTAGAAACATCATCATGATGGAAGAACTTGAAATAATTGTGAAATCACTAAACGCAGAGGGAATCGTCCCGGTGCTTCTCAAAGGCGCGGCGCTCGTTCTAAGCGGTGCATATTCACACCCCGGCCACAGGTGGATGAAAGATATGGACATACTTGTCCGCCGGGAGCAGTTTGAAGCGGCGTCCGCCGCACTGACCAAGGCTGGATATTCAGGGGCGGGTTCGAGAGGCCACCACAAGGCATTTTCCGTGATGCGGGAATTCCCCATTGTTCTGGAACTTCATAAAAAGTTTTTCAATCCCGACAATCCCATACATCGTTTTGCTTTCGATCTGCCCGAAGAAGAATTCATTGACAGAGCAACGAAAATAGATATAAATGGAATGTCTGTTATGTTTTTGACGGAGGAAGATAATTTATTATATCTTTTATGTCATGCCGCGAAGGAGGGACTTGGAAGTTTTAAATTATTGGTCGATATCCACAAATCGAAGATTGAAGATGAAGGTAAAGACCAATTGTTTGGAAATTATTGTGAAATATACAAAATACATAAATCTATATATAATTTAAAAGATATTATAGAAATGTCTGTTAATGGTGGTTGCGTTTTGGGGAATCCCGGCGGCGGGATTGAAAACGAGTTGCCGGAGAAACTCGGGAAATACGGCGAGGCGTTGGATTTAGGAAAAAACGAGGTTCCTGATAGTTTCGGCCCATTAAGACAAATGGGCTCTATCAGGGGAGCGGCGCGGAAAGCAAAGGCTATGCTTGGAATACCATTCTATATTCTGTTTAAGAGAAAAAGTAACCTTAAATTAGTAAATTTTGCCATATTCGGGATTATTCTCGCTTCCATTTTGTCTTTCACCGGCATGGCCGCGAATGCGGCAAAACCCCTGCAAGCGGAAGTTCTTCACAGCGGACTCAACATCAAAAGCGGAGCGCCGGTGCTTCTCATTAATCAAGGGTCGGAAAAAGGGATCAGAAAGGGAGAAGAGTACGAAGTATCGATTGCCGGCAGAAGGATAGGGATTTTGCACATCAGTAATACTTTGCCGGAAAGCGCCGTCGGCGAATTCGATTCCATATTCAACGAACCGGCCCCGCGGATAGGCGCGAAAATCAACATATCTTTACTCGGAGGGCAGGACTCGTCGGACACGAGGTCCGGAGGGGGGCCCGAAAACAACGAGATACCCGAAGCTCTTAAAAAAGGATACAAATTGGGCGCTTCGGATGTGCTTGCCATAACCACCATTCCCGAAAATAAATTGCCGCACAGCGTGACCGTTCGACCGGATGGGATGATATCTCTTCCATACGTGGGGCTTATTGCCGCGGCCGGTCGCACTCAGTTCGAAATCAGCGAAGAAATAAGGTTGAAGCTTAAAAAAGATTTCAAAGACCCGTGGGTCGAAGCTACGGTTACGGAGTATCACAGCAAGACGGTCCGCGTCCTCGGAGAAGTTAACAAACCGACTCTTCAAGGCGGGGGAGAGGGCGAATATTCGTTAAAAGAAAACGTCAGGCTGATCGATTTCGTGGCGAAGATAGGCGGGCTCGGTGAAAAGGCCGACGTAAAGAGGTTGCGACTGATCAGGCGGAACAGCGACAGCGTAAATCTCGATCTAACTAAGGCCATTGAGGAGCCGAACTCGGAAATGAATGTCATGCTCGAGGACGGGGACGTGATATACGTTCCGACGATCTCCGAGAGCGAAAGAGTCCGGGTGATGATGCTCGGTCAGATCGGGAAACAGGGCATGATCGAGCTGGACCCCGCGAAGACGACGATCATGGATGCGATTTCGACGGCGGAAGGACTCTCGACGAACGCGGCGCTCGACCAGATTTTCGTGGTTCGCATGGAAGGCAAGCAACAGACTGTAACACAGTTGAGACTGGACAAGATCAAGCGCGGATTGGCCGACATCGGATTCCAAGTTCAGAACGGAGACATCATTTACTTTGCTTCCGTGAAAACGAAGAAGCCGCTCGACAGGCTGAACGATTTGCTAAAAGACATAATCCCGTCGCTCAATTTCATACTTCTTATCGACAGACTTTGAGAGCGGCGCGGCGGTTGGGGCGAAAATGCAGCAAGACCTTAGTTTAAGCGAATATTGGCATGTGCTTCTAAAGCGCAAATGGGTCGTCATTTTCACGTTTCTCGTGTTCGTGACGTTCTCATTTGCATTCACATCCATACAAAAACCGGTTTACATGGCGAAGGCGACGGTCCGGATCGATCAATACAAGTCCGTGATGAACGTTATTTCAGACCTTCTGAGATGGAGCCCCGGCGAAATAATGTCAACCGAGGTGGAAACAGCGCAGAGCGCGATCGTTCTTGAAAAAGCCGCGCGGGAGATAGGCCGGATCAAACCCGGCGCCACCAAGGTGCAACGTTACGCCGCGGTGGATTCGCTTCGAGCACAAGTGAAAGCGGAACGGATCGAAAGAACGAACATGATCCAGATTCAAACAACGGCCTCAAACCCCGACGAAGCCGCTTCGATAGCCAACGCCGTGGCCGAGGCATATCGCGAGGAAAGCAAAACCGCGAACGCCGAAGATGTGCGAACGGCTCGAGTGTTCGTGGAAGACCAACTGAAAAAAGCACAGATCCAGCTTCGGAAATCGGAAGATATGCTACGTAATTTTAAAAGGCTGCACAGCACCCTTTCAGTGGATTCTGAAACCAAAATCACTCTCGACAGGCTTTCCGCGCTGGAAAGCGAGCTGCTTCAAATAAGAAACCAGCGACAGCAGATCAGGGCCGAGCTTTCAGACCTTTCAGCCCGACGCCGGAATCTCGATGTTAAAAAGGAAGTCAACACCGCGGATTCCGGGCTTGCAGTGAGTATGTACAACAAATGGACGGGCATACAGGAGAAAATCGACACGGAATCGAAAGAACTCACCGAAGCGAATCCCGACATGCAGAACCTTCGCCGGGAAGAAAGAAGAACGTGGAACCGCCTCGTTGATACGGTGAAGAATTCGATGGATGCGAAAACACAGGAGTTGAGCAGGCAGGACGATGCGCTCGCCGCTCGCGAGGGAGAACTATCAGGCCTCGTAGGGTCCGAATTGTCAAAGATACCGGACAAAGACCTCGACCTCAGCCGGCTCACCAGAGAAGTATCGGTCAACGAGGAGCTATACACCCTCCTTAACAGAGAATTCAAACAAGCCCAAATAAAAGAGATGGGAATGGTGAGCCAAGTAACGCTTGTAAGCCCCGCCATTCCTCCGAAAGCGCCGATCAAGCCGAACAAAAGATTGAGCATGATAATCGGCATAGTTCTCGGACTCATCCTCGGCGCCGTCCTCTCAACGCTCGTGGAAAGTTTCGACACCTCCATCGGCGCGATGGAAGATATAGAACGCTTGCTGAACGTGCCGGTCTTGGCCGCCGTTCCTCGCTTCGACTACAACGGACGGGCCCATCTGCCGTCCTTCATGTTTAAAAGAACTCCGACCCACGCCGTCTCCGATTTCAGCAAGGTGCTTCCAACAGTTTTCAACCCGAGCAGCGCCGAAGCCGAAGCGTACCGGCACTTGAGGACGAACTTCCAATTCTCGCGAATGAAAGACGACAAAAAAGTTTACCTCGTCTCAAGTTCAGGTTCGCAGGAAGGGAAATCGATAACCACGTCGAACCTCGCGGTGGTCCTTGCGCAGAGCGGGCAGAAAACACTGCTTATGTCCTGCAACCTCCGCCGTCCGTCAGTCGATAAAATCTTCGGCATTCCGCGAAAACCCGGAATCACGGATATCCTGATAGGCGCTGTAACGATCGAAGAGGCCACTCATACTTTCGCCGACATAGTCATGGGGGAAATGGACTGGGAACCGGCTCTCAAACTGCCCGGCATAGATAATCTGCACATCCTTCCGTCCGGCACATCTCCGCCTAATCCGACCGAGCTGCTCGAATCAAATCAGATGGAGAACCTGATAAACGGGCTGAGAAAGAAGTACGATATCATCCTCATCGACGCCCCGCCCGTGCTTCCCGTCACCGACTCTCTTCTGCTCGGCTCGAAAGCGGAGGGCGCAATTCTCGTTTACCAACTCGGGCACCTCCCGCGCCGCGCTCTGATCAGAGCGAAAAAGCTCATGGAAGGTGTGGGAATAAATATCGTCGGAATCGTGCTCAATGATGTCAGACCCGAATTCCACGGCGTGGCGCCGGTTTACATCTCTCATGAGTATATGAAAGCAACGAAAAAAGTAATGCAGGATCCCGAACGCGTGCCCGAGCACGATCCCTTCATGGAGAGTTAGCGGAATGTATCTCGAACACTGGAAAATGAAGCTCAAACCTTTTGAAAACATCCCCGACCCGAGATTCTTCTTCGCGTCTCCCCAACACGACGAAGGGCTCATGCGGCTCGTTTACAGCATCGAGGAGAAAAAAGGCGCCTCCCTTCTGACAGGGGGCTTCGGTTGCGGCAAAACCCTGCTCGTCAACACGCTGATGAACAAAGTCCTCCGCGGCCGGTTCAAATTCGCAATGGTTTCCAATCCGCTGCTTTCACCCAAGGAAATGCTCGGGGAAATATTGAGAAAACTCGATCACCACACACCCGGAGACACGGACAAAGTCGATCTGCACATGAAACTCGAGGAAGTGCTGCTGAACAACATGCGCGACGGCCGGAACACGGTGATTATCATAGACGAAGCGCACGTCATCGAAAGCGCTCAGGTGCTGGAAGAGATAAGAATGCTTCTGAATTATTACGACTCGGGTCAATTTCTCCTGACGTTGCTCCTCGTGGGACAACCGGAATTGATGGAAAAAATCCGCAGGAACCCCGCCATGTCTCAGAGAATAGCCGTCAAATACGAATTAAGTCCCTTCACCAAGAAACAGACCACCGAATACATAACCCACAGGCTTTCAGTCGCGGACGCGCCGCCGACCGTTTTCACAACTGAAGCAATAGACTTGATTCACGATTATTCCGGCGGAATCCCGAGGAAGATAAATCATGTATGTGACATGTCGCTCTTCATTGGCTATACTAGGAACGAAGAAGTCGTAACCCCGAAAATCGCTGGAGAAGCCGCGGCCGAGATGGGCGGGTGAAGATGGTCGAATTCAGGAAAGCCGTAAAACTCGAACAGATAACTCAAAGCGCAAACAACATTTTTGCGCCCGGCCCGGAGCAGGAGCAACCCCGCTCGGATTCTTTCATGCAGGAACTACTCCCCACCGA